>CADAKR010000006.1 GCA_902788545.1 uncultured Coriobacteriaceae bacterium | reverse complement strand
TCGTCGGCATGTCGGCTGACGTGCGCTACGCGGCGGGAATCGACAAGGGAATGATCCCCGTGTGGGGATAGGAGTTACCCCCATCAACTTTACGCCGTCGCAGGCCAATCAGCGCATTCCGAGAGAAACGTTATAATGCGACAAATAGATGACATTCGCACCGAAGGAGCAATCGGGTGAAGGCGAACGCAGCACACGCGTTGAAACGCACATCGGCAGTGCTTGCCTGCTCGTTGCTTTGCGCGCTCGTTCTCTTGGCCTTATCTGCCTGTGGTGGCGGCGGGGGCGCAAAAATCGCTCTTCCTTCTTTGGGCGAGTCGACCGCGACAGGGGCCGACTTCGTCCAGCCAGCCGAGGTCTGGGTTCCGCCAGCCGAGGCTTGGGGCATCGATACGTCCGGCGTTTACGACGGGTGGGTCTGCGCGTCCGCCGAAAGCGGGGCGCGGATGAAATTCCAGGTCGTTTGCGGTGACATGACCTACAACTACGACTTGCCCAACGATGGCACGCCCACCGTCTTCCCCATCAACGCGGGCGATGGAGCCTATCTGTTCCGCATCATGAAGAACACCGACGGCAACAACTACATCGAGACGAACCGCGCCGAGGCGGACATCACGTTGACCAGCGAGTTCGCGCCGTTCCTCATCCCCGACCAGTTTTGCAGCTACGATGAGGGCAGCGCCTGCGTGGCGAAGGCGCGCGAGCTGACATCCGGCGCCACGAACCAGGGCGAGGCCGTCAGGGCTGTCTGCGACTATGTTGTGGACAACGTCACGTACGACACGGCGAAGGCGCAGCGGCTGTCGACGACGACCGGCTACATCCCCAATCCCGATTCCACACTGGCGTCCGGCACAGGCGTGTGCTTCGACTACGCATCGCTGGGGGCGGCCATGCTGCGCAGCCAGGGTATTCCCACGAAAATCATCACGGGGTACGTATCGCCCGGCGATTTGTACCACGCATGGATCATGGTCTACATCGACGGCTCGTGGCAAACAGGCGAGTTCTCGGTCAACCCCGACACGTGGTCGCGCGTCGACTTGACGTTTGCGGCGTCGGGAAGCACCGAATTCACCGGTGACGGCACCAGCTATACCGATAGGTACGTTTATTAGGGCTATAATTGACGGATTGGCTTAGAGAAGGCCGACGAGGGAGAGAAAGACATGGCACAGAAACTGCTCGAGAGCAGCGCGCTCAGCACCTTCTGCGGGAGCATGGCGACGATGTTTTCGGCCGGCATCCAGACGGACGAGGCGATGCTCATGCTCGCCGAGAACCGCGAACGGTCGCGGTTCCAGGAAGTCTGCAAAAAGCTGTATCAAAACGTTTCAGCCGGTGACGGCCTCGCTATCGCCATGGAAAAGAGCGGCGCCTTCCCGCGCTACGCCATCGACATGGTGGCAACAGGCGAGCGGTCGGGCCACACCGAGCAGGTGCTGCGCAATCTCGAGGTTTACTATGACGAAGAAGACCGCCTGTTCACGAAGCTGCGCAGCAGTGTGGGCTACCCCGCAGCGCTGCTCGTCATCATGAGCGTCATCTTGGCGTTCACGGTCGCCGTCATCCTGCCGGTGTTTTCCGACGTGTACTCCAACATGGCTGGATCGCTGGCTGGCGGGTCGTTCTCGAGCATCGGCATCTCGGTGACCATCGGCTGGATCGCGCTCATCATCATGGTCGTATGCGCCGTCATCGCGCTGTTGCTGGCGGCGGCCACCGGTTCGCCCAGCGGACGTGCGCGCGTCATCCGGCTCATGGAGGTACTGCCCCAGACGAAGCGCGCCATGTATCAGTTGGCGCTTTCCCGTTTCACGGCGGCACTGGCCACGCTCGTGTCGTCGGGCATCACCGACGAGGAGGCCATGGCCCGCGCCATCGAGACAGTCGACCATGCGAAGTTGCGCGCCCGACTCAAGCGCGCCGCCGACAGCATGGCCGACCTGGAAAACCCGCGCAGCCTGACGCAGGCTATCAGCGAGTTCGGCATTTTCGAGCCGCTCTACGCCCGCATGCTGAGCGTCGGCATGCGATCGGGCAACACCGACGAGACGCTCTCGCAGCTGTCCTCGACGTTCTTCGACGACGCCGTGGTGCAGATCGACCGCGCCCTCGACAGCATCGAGCCAGTCCTGGCCGCGTTCCTGACCGTGGCCGTGGGCGCGACGCTCATCGCCGTCATGTTGCCCCTCATCGGCATCATGAGCTCGATCGGATAAAGCTGGACGCCCGACCCAGAGGCAAGCGCCCGAGAAAAGGAAGCTGTTGTACCACGAGATGACATACGAGCAGGTAAAGCGCCGCAGGGCAAAGCGGTTGCTCACGTGCATCCTCGTTTTGGCGCTAGCAGCCGTCATAGCCAGCGCGTTCATCATCGCGCAGGCGTCGGCTCGTGAGCAGGCGGCCACCTCGGTGCGCGAATCGGTGTTGAACGCCGCGAAGCAGTGCTGCGCCGTGGAGGGCTCGTACCCGTCTACGCTGAAACACCTGGAAGACAACTACGGTCTGACCATCAACCATAACGATTACGTGGTCAGCTACGAGTGGTTTGCCGACAACGTGCTGCCGAGCGTGGTGGTGACGGCGCGATGAGCATGGAAATCGATTACAACGCCGTCGCCGCGTTCGAGCGCTCGAAGACGCCTGTCGCGAAGGCCAAGAACACGCGCGTGTTCACGGTCGTGCTGCTAGCCGTGTTCTTCGTCGTCTTAATGGTGGGCCTGGCCGTGGGCGTGGCAATGTACCAGGCCGTCGCCAACAACCAACTGGAAACGAACGCCGCACGCATGCAGGCGGGGCTGCTCGCCAGCAACGTGCACGCCAACGACACGGCCAACTCCATCGGCACGGGCAACGGGCCCGAAGGCCGCGCGCTCGTGCTGACCGAGCACGGCGGCGATGGCAGCTCCTACGAAATGCGCATATACCTGTACAAAGGCAACGTAGTGCAGGAATACTCCCTGGCCGGCTCGGCATACACACCCGAACGCGCGCAGCCGCTCATCAGCTCGTCAACGTTCGATTTCGCACTGCACGGCAGCTTGCTCGTCATATTCACCGACCAGGGCGCAACCAATGTCGCACTGCGCAGCTATCAAGGGGGTGCCGCGTGAGCATGGAGCATGTGACGCGCAGAAACGCCACGCGAACGCGCACAACCTGGTCGTCTGTCGCGTTCATCGTCGAATCCATCCTGCTGCTCGTGTTCTTGGCCGCATCGCTTGCGGTGCTGACCAAGGTCTTCTCGACGTCGCTGAACACCAGCGTCGAAAGCCGCACAACCGACGCCGCGACCATCGCCGCGGGCAGCATCGCCGAACACTTCGCCGCCGATCCGTCGAACATCGACGAAACCACCGAACTTGGGGACTTGCTGATCAAGTGCGAAGTCACTCCCGAATCGCGCGCGGACGGCACGCTGTATCACGCCACCATCTCCGTGTACGACAAGACGGGCGCACACGGCAACGTTCCGGTCTACACGCTCGAGACCGCCCGCTACGAAAGCGGGGTGCGATGATGGCCCAAGCCCAGCGCGCCCACATCCAGACCCACGAGAGCGACAAGGTCCGCATCGGGCCCATTACCACCATCACGCTGATCGCGATCATCAGCATGGCCGTGCTGGCCGTGCTGGCTGCATCGACCGCCCATGCCACAAGCGTCATCTCGGATCGTCAGGCCAACGCTACGCAAATGCTGTATCTGAACGAATGCGCAGGGCAAGAATTCGTCGCCGGCATCGACGACGCCCTTGCCTCGACGACGCCCTTGCCGGCGTTCGGAGGGCGGGCGGCACGGCGACAGATGGGGCCCGTGCGGTGAGCGCACAGCTCGACAAGATTTGCGAGCAGGCGCGAGCCGCGGGCAACGGCCAGGTCGATTGCACCGCAAACATGGACGACACGACCGTGACCGCAGAATTTATCTGCGGAGACACGCGTCGGTTGAGCATTGCCATTACAATACGGGACGACGCGTCGTTCCGCATTGACAAGTGGAAGATGGCGTCGGCGCAACAGGGAACCCCCTCTACGGGCACCCTGTGGCAGGGATGATGCAAGGAGAACAGGAATTATGGAGCTTAAACCGCTGCTGAAGAGGATGGTCGACGAGAAGGCATCCGACATCTTCGTGATTGCCGGGCAACCCCTGACGTTCGCGACGAGCGGCAGGTTCATGCGCTTGGGCGAGCAGGCGCTCATGCCCTCTGACACGAAGGAGGTGCGAGCAGGCGCTCATGCCCTCTGACACGAAGGAGGTCGTGCGCAGCATCTACGAACTCGCCGATCGCGACTTCCGCATCATGGAGGAGAACGTCAACCATGACGAGGACTTCTCGTTCGCCATCGGCGGCATCGGCCGCTTCCGCGCCAACGTGTTTCGCCAGCGCGGCTCGATGTCGGCCATCATCCGCGTCATCCCGTTCGGCCTGCCCGATCCGGCCGAATACGAGATCCCCGAGGATGTGCTGCGCCTGTCGCGTCTGACCAAGGGCCTCGTGCTGGTCACCGGCCCGGCGGGTTCCGGCAAGACCACCACGCTCACGTGCATCATCGACCGCCTCAATCACGAGCGCAACGGGCACATCATCACGATGGAAGACCCGATCGAGTACGTGCATCGCCACCACTCGTGCATCGTGACGCAGCGCGAGATTCCCACCGACGTCGCCACCTATGCCGAGGCGCTGCGCTCGGCTTTGCGCCAGTCGCCCGACGTCATCCTGCTCGGCGAGATGCGCGACCCCGAAACGGTCGCCACCGCCATGACCGCCGCCGAAATGGCGCAGCTGCTGTTCTCGACGCTGCACACCACGTCGGCTTCGGGCACGGTCGACCGCATCGTCGACACGTTCCCCGCCGTTCAACAGCACCAGATCCGCATCCAGCTTTCGCTCGTGCTGCAGGCCATCGTCTGCCAGCAGCTCGTGCCGACCACCGACGGCAAGGTCACGCCCGTCTTCGAGATCATGAAGAGCAACCCCGCCATCCGCAACCTCATCCGCGAGCGCAAGACGCACCAGATCGACTCGGTCATCGCGGCTGGCGGCAAGGACGGCATGCGCACGATGGACCAAAGCCTGTTCAACCTGGCTAAGGAAGGCCGCATCACGCCCGAGACGGCGCTGCGGTTCAGCATCCACGAGGAAGCGCTCGAACGACATCTCGAGCTTGAAGGCCTGTTGAAATAAAGGAGACATCATATGGCCAAGAAGGAACGGTTCAACTACTTCGACGCGTTCGAAAGCCAAGTCGCGGTTGCCGAGGAGGAAATCGAGGTCCTCATCGATGCGATCGAGAATTTCACCACCGCCGACGACCTGCAGCCCGTCCTTGAAAAGGCCCATGAAATCGAGCATCGCGGCGACGATATCAACCACATCATCCTGACGAACGTCTCGACCGATTTCATCACGCCCATCGAGCGCGGCGACATCATCGAGCTGGCGCAGAACCTCGACACGCTCACCGACATGATCGAGGGCATCATCCAGCGCTTCTACATGTTCGACATTCATTTCATGCACCCGCAGGCCATCGAGTTCGCGAACATCATCCGCAAGAGCCTGAAGGCGCTGCGCAAATCGATGGGAACATTCCGCGAGTTCAAGAAGGTCAAGAAGATCCGCGCCATGGTCGAAGACGTCAACCAGTTCGAGGAGCAGGCAGACGCGCTGTACGTCGAGACGATTCGCCACCTGTACACGGTCGACGCGCTGAACGACGCCGTGCGGGTCGAGGTGTGGTCGCGCCTGTTCGACCGCCTCGAAGGCACGTGCGACGCTTGCGAGACCGTGGCCGACACCATGGCCAGCATCATGTTGAAGAACGTCTAGTCACAAGAACCGGACGTTTTGCTTCGAGCCAAACGTCCAACACGGCAACCATTCCGACTGGCTCGTTAGCCCGCCGGACGTTTGGCTCGAAGCAAAACGTCCGGCTTTGTTCGAAAGAAGGTTTATGTCACTGATCGTCTGCAAGTTCGGCGGCACGTCCGTCGCCTCGCCCGAGCGCATCCGCAATGTGGCGAAGCGTCTCATTCGTCGCAAGCAGGAAGGCCATCAAGTCGTGGCTGTCGTGTCCGCCATGGGCAAGACGACCGACGAGTTGGTGGGCTTGGCTGCCGCCGTCAATCCCAATCCGCCCACACGCGAAATGGACCGCCTGCTTTCCACCGGCGAGCAGGTGTCCATGTCGCTTCTGGCCATGGCCATCGAGGCGCGCGGTTATTCGGCCATGAGCTTCACCGGCCGTCAGGCGGGCATCGTCACCGACAACACGCACAATAAGGCGAAAATCGTCAGCGTCGACAGCAAGCGCATCCTCGATGCGCTCGACGCCGGCTACATCCCCGTGGTCGCGGGCTTTCAGGGCATCGACGCCAACGGTGATATCACCACGCTGGGCCGCGGCGGATCCGACACCACGGCAGTGGCAGTTGCCTGGGGCATCAACGCCGACGTCTGCGAAATCTACTCCGATGTCGACGGCGTGTACTCGGCCGATCCGCGCGTGTGCCCGCACGCCCGCAAGCTCGACGAGATCAGCTACGACGACATGCTGGAGATGTCGGCTGCCGGCTCGGGCGTGTTGCAGATGCGCGCCGTCGAGTTCGCGCGCAAGTTCAACGTTGTCATTCATTCCCGCTCGGCGTTCTCCGACGCCGAGGGCACCTACGTCAAGGAGGGCTGCGACATGATGGAGGAAGCCGTCATCACCGGCATTGCGCACGACACGTCAGAAGTGAAAGTGACCGTACGCGGCGTGCCCGACGCAACCGGCGTGGCCGCCAAGGTATTCAGCGCCCTGGCTGGCAACGCGGTGAACACCGACATGATCATTCAGAACATCTCGGATGAGGGCTTCACCGACATCTCGTTCACCTGCCCCGCCGGCGATCTGGCCCGCGCAAAGGAGACGCTTTCCCGCGTCGTGCCCGAAATCAAGGCGCGCGAGGTCGACATCGACGAGTCCATCGCGAAGGTGTCGCTTGTCGGCACGGGGATGAAGTCGACTCCGGGCGTGGCAGCACGCGCCTTCACCACGTTAGGCGAAGCGGGCATCAACATCTTGGCCATCTCCACGTCGCCAATCCGCCTGTCGGTGGTCGTCGACGCCGGCCAGGCAGCCGAGGCCGTACGCCAGCTGCACACCGCCTTCGGCCTGGATTCCGAAGACGTCTTCGAGGAAACGCAGCTTTCCGCCGAGGAAATCGCCGCCAAGATGAACAAGGGCCGCTAAACGACTCTGAACCCCGCCATAAAGAATGGCCTTACGCGTGGTGCGTAAGGCCATTTCGGATTGTATCAAGAGGCAGCTACTAAAACAAGCCCTCGATTGGCTCGGGCTGCTATTCGCCTTCGCCTTCTTCGACGTCCAGGTCTTCCATGGGATCGTCGGGGCGGGCGCCTTCGCGCTTTGCCTTCGTCTTGGAGATCGCCACGGCAGTGACCTTGTCGTTGTCGGCCACTCGCATGACGTGCACGCCCTGTGTGGCGCGGCCTTGCTTCGAGATGCCCGACACGGCGGTGCGCACGACCACGCCCTCTTCGGACATGATCATCATCTCCTCGCCGGGGCGCACGATCTTCACGTCGACGAGCTGGCCGTTCTTCTGCGTCATGTTGATGGTGAACACGCCCTGGCCGCCGCGGTGGTGCAGCGGGTACTCGGACACGTCGGTGCGCTTGCCGTAGCCCTTCTCGGTGATGACGAACAGCTCGGGCTTGTAGGCGTCGTTGCACACCTCCAGGCCGAGCGCCTGGGCGCCGGCCGGCAGCGTGATGCCGCGCACGCCGGTGGTGTCGCGGCCCATCGCACGCGCTTCGGATTCGTCCCACTTGATGGCCTTGCCGAAGCTCGACGCCATGATGATGTGGTCGCCGGGCGCCACGCGCTTGACGTCCATCAGCTCGTCGCCGTCCTTCAGGTTGATGGCGATCAAGCCGTCGCGACGCGTGCGGTCGTAAGCCTTCATGTTCGTCTTCTTCACCATGCCCTGCTTCGTGCCGAAGATGAGGAACTCGTCTTCGGGGAAGTCCTTCGTGGCGATAACGGCCATGACCAGCTCGTCTTTGTCGAGCTGAAGCAGGTTGCCGATGTAGGTGCCGCGGGCATGGCGGCTTGCCTCGGGAATCTCGTAGACCTTCAGGCGGTAGACCTTGCCCTTGCTCGTGAAGAACAGCATGTAGCTGAGCGTGGAGGCCACGAACAGGTGGTCGACGTAATCGTTGTCCTTGAGGTTGACGCCCTGCATGCCCTTGCCTCCGCGCTTCTGGCTGCGGTAGGTGGCAACGGGAAGGCGCTTCACGTAACCGGCCTTGGTAACGGTGACGACCATGTTCTCGTCGGCGATGAGGTCCTCGACGTTGATCTCGGTGGCCTCGGCGCCGATCTTGGTCTTGCGCGGGCTGCCGAAGCGCTTCTTGATCTCGGCGAGCTCGTCTTTGATGATCTGGTGCAGCAGGTCGCGGTCTTCCAGCACGCGCTGGTAGTACGCGATGCGCTCGCGCAGCTCGGTCAACTCGTCTTGGATCTTCTGGCGCTCCAAGCCGACGAGGCGGCGCAGGCGCATCTGCAAGATGGCGTCGGTCTGCTTGTCGGTGAGGCCGAAGCGCTCGGTCAAGCGCGAGGCGGCTTCCTTGTCGGTTTCGGAGCTGCGGATGATGGTGATGACCTCGTCGATGTTGTCGAGCGCGGTGATGAGGCCTTCCAGGATGTGCGCGCGTTCCTGCGCCTTGGCCAGATCGTAGCGCGTCCTGCGCTCGATGACTTCTTCCTGGTGCGTGATGTAGTGGTGCAGCACTTCCTTCAGCGACATGACGCGCGGCACGCCGTCGACGAGCGCCAGCATGATGACGCCGAAGCCGACCTGCAGCTGCGTGTGCTTGAACAGCTTGTTCACCACGACCTGCGGCATGGCGTTTTGCTTCAGCTCGATGATGATGTCGATGCCCTTGCGGTCGGCCGCGTCGTGGATGTTGCTGATTTCCGGCAGCTTCTTGTCGCGCACGAGCTCGCCGAGCTTTTCCAGCAGGCGGTTGCGATTCACCTGGTAGGGAATCTCGGTGATGACGATCTGCGATTTGCCGTTCTTCTGCTCCTCGATGCGGTACTTCGCGCGGATGGTCAGGCTGCCGCGGCCGGTCTCGTACGCGTCGATGATGCCCTGCTTGCCCATGATCTCGCCGCCGGTGGGGAAATCGGGGCCGGGCATGACCTTCATCAGGTCGGCCGTCGTGCAGTCGGGGTTGTCGAGCTGCAGGCACACGGCGTCGATCGTCTCGCCGAGGTTATGCGGCGGGATGTTCGTGGCCATGCCGACCGCGATGCCCGCCGAGCCGTTGACCAGCAGGTTCGGGAAGCGGGCCGGCAGCACCGTGGGCTCGGTCAGCGATTCGTCGTAGTTGGGCTGGAAGTCGACCGTTTCCTTGTCGAGGTCTTCCAGCAGCACTTCGGCGGCCTTGTCGAGGCGCGCCTCGGTGTAACGCATGGCAGCCGCACCGTCGCCGTCGATGCTGCCGAAGTTGCCGTGGCCGTCGACCAGCGGCACGCGCATGTTGAACGGCTGGGCCAGGCGCACCATGGCGTCGTACACGGCCGAGTCGCCGTGCGGGTGGTACTTGCCGATGACGTCGCCCACGGTACGCGCCGACTTCATGTGGGCGCGACCCGACGTGTAGCCGGACTCCTTCATGGCGTACAGGATGCGGCGGTGAACCGGCTTCAGGCCGTCGCGCACATCGGGCAGCGCGCGGCTGACGATGACCGACATCGAGTATTCGAGGAAGCTGGTCTGCATCTCCTTGCCCAGGTAGGCGCTGCGCACGATGGTGCCCTCGCCGCCGTTCGCGCCCTCGACGATCTCACCGTGCGCGCTCGGCATGTCGACCATGAGCGACTGGGCGCGCATTTCCTCGCTGACGATGGCGCCGGAAAGCGACGCCCCGCCCAGCTCGTCATCCTCGTCGTCGTCAGCGGGCTCTTCGTCGGCATCGACATCGGCGAGGATGTCATCCTCGGGGATGTCTTCCATGTCGTCTTCCGCCCGGTTAAGAAACTCTTCAAAGTTATCTTCAGCCATTCGTTTCTCCTTGTTTACACCCTCGGGTCTGCGTTCCCGGAGGGGTGTTCGCCGCTTGCGCAGCAATCAAATCAGTTTATTTATTAAACATTTTGCGAGCAGCCGTAGGCGAACACCCCTCCGGGAACGCAGACCCCAGGAAGGGCCGCAGGTTAAATATCCAGGAAGCGGACGTCGCGCGCATGCGACTGGATGAAGTCGCGGCGCGGCTCGACCTTGTCGCCCATGAGGTCGCTCACGGCGCGCTCGGCCTCGGCGGCGTCGTCGATGTTCACCTGCAAAAGCGTGCGGCTCGCCGGCTCCATCGTCGTTTCCCACAGCTGCTCCGGGTCCATTTCGCCCAGGCCCTTGTAGCGCTGCACGTCGAACTTGTCGGGGTTGTCGTATTCGGCCAGCGTGGACGAAAGCGCCTTCTCGTCGTAGATGTAGCGCTCGACCTTGGGCGATTTCGAGTTTTTCTTCTTCAGGCCGAAGATCGGCGGCTGCGCGATGTAGATGTAGCCGCGGTTGATCAGCTCGGGCATGTAGCGGTAGAAGAACGTCAGCAACAGGCAGCGGATGTGCGCGCCGTCGACGTCGGCATCGGTCATGATGATGATGCGGTGGTAACGCGCCTTGTCGGCGTCGAAATCCTCGCTGATGCCGCAGCCGATGGCGGTGATGAGGCTCTTGATGGTGTCGGAGCTGAGCGAGCGGTTGAGGCCGGCGCGCTCGACGTTGAGGATCTTGCCGCGCAAGGGCAGGATGGCTTGGTACTTGCGGTCGCGCGCCTGCTTGGCGCTGCCGCCTGCGGAATCGCCCTCTACGATGAAGATCTCGGACTGGCTGGGATCCTTCGACGAGCAGTCGGCCAGCTTGCCGGGCAGGCTGAACGATTCCATGACGTTCTTGCGGCTGGCCTCGCGCGCCTTGCGGGCGGCCTCGCGGGCCTTCAGCGCTTGGCTGGCCTTGCCGACGATGCGCTTGGCCGGCGCCGGGTTTTCCTCGAGGTATTCCGCCAGGCCCTTGGTGACGGCCGTCTGCACGAGGCCGCGGATCTCGGTGTTGCCCAGCTTCGTCTTCGTCTGGCCCTCGAATTCAGGCTCGTGCAGCTTGACGCTGATGATGGCGGCCAGGCCCTCGCGGCAGTCGTCGCCGGTGAGGTTGGGGTCTTTCTCCTTCAGGATCTTCTTGCCGCGCGCGTAATCGTTGATCGTGCGCGTGACCGCCTGTTTGAAGCCGTCCAGGTGAGTGCCGCCCTCGTGCGTGTTGATGTTGTTCGCGAAGGCGAGCACGCCGTTGGAGCTGTACGAGGTGGTCCACTGCATGGCCACTTCCACCGTGCCGTCCTCGTTTTCGGCTGCGAAGTAGATGGGCTTGTTCAGCGATTCCTTGCCGTCGTTGAGGTACTTCACGAAGTCGACGATGCCGCCGTCGTACTTGAAGACGACCTTGCGCGGCTCGGTGGCCGGCTCGCTGACAAGCGCCTTCGGGTCGCTGCGCTCGTCGGTGAGCTCGATCTTCAGACCCTTGTTCAGGAAGGCCATTTCGCGGAAACGGCTCTGCAGCGTGTCGAAGTCGTAGACGCAGGTATCGGTGAAGATCTCGGGGTCGGGCCAGAACGTGACCGTGGTGCCGGTCTTGCGGGCCTTGCCGATTTCATGCAGCTTGGTCGTGGTCTTGCCGCGTTCGAGCTCGATTTCGTATTCCTTGCCTTCGCGGCGCACGTCGACGACCATCCTGCTGGAAAGCGCGTTGACGACCGAGACGCCGACGCCGTGCAGGCCGCCGGACACCTTGTAGCCGCCGTCGCCGAACTTGCCGCCGGCGTGCAAGATGGTGAGGACGACTTCCACCGTGGGCATTTTCTCGGTCTTGTGACGCTCGACGGGAATGCCGCGGCCGTTGTCGATGACCTGGATGGAGTTGTCGGGACGGATGAATACCTGGATGTGGTCGCAATAGCCGGCCAAAGCCTCGTCGACCGAGTTGTCGACGACCTCGTACACCAGGTGGTGCAGGCCCAGCGGACCCGTGGATCCGATGTACATGCCGGGGCGCTTGCGGACGGCCTCGAGGCCCTTCAAGACCTTGATGTCGTCTGCGCCATAGTGTTCTTCGGGAGTGTTTGCCACGTGTTCTCCTTCTGGTTCGTTTTTCTGGCTGCGCGAACTGGGCAAACGCCCAAATGCGCGAACTGAACAATTGTACCATATGATGTGGTCCACCGGGTATGGCCACCACACCATCTTCGAATTTCGGTTTTAAGGGGTTTCAGAGCTTTTCCACGGGGCGATTTGGCGCGTTTTCAACTCCGTGTTCGATTTTCACCCTTTTTCCACTCCAGGTCGGCTGTCATGGCCTTTTGAAGGGATTCGCGAAGCTTTTGGTCTTCGATTGTCGAAACCGTGTTAGAAACGAACGCTTTCTCGTCGTCGTTCAGCGGCACCGCGGGGGTGGATGTGTCGGCTTTTTGGGACTCATCTGTCAGATAGGGGTGGTTCTTCTTGTACTTCCCGCGAGAGACGTGTATCTCAAACTGCTCGATGTCCTCGCCGAACAATTCCAGCAGGTGCAATTTGATGAGCTCGCGCTGGGCGTTCAGCTCGGCGGCGAAGATGCTCTCATCGACATACACGATCAGCGTGCGCACGCCGTCCTTGTTCATGATGTACACGTTGTTGGTGTGCGCCAAGAACAGTGGCGCGGCGTCGCGGTACACCGTTTCCAGCGCGCGCTTGAACCGCTCGCGCACCTGATGCGCCCGCAAGTTGATGCGCGCCTGCTCGTCATCGCCCGCGAGCGTCGCGATCAGATACGTTATGTCAGCCCCGACTTTCTTCATGCTGCTCATGATAATGCAACTAGATTGGACGTTTCACTTCGGGCTGGACGTCTGGCTCGAAGCGAAACGTCCAACCGCGCTGCGCTATCATGTTCGCATGGGATTGCACATCACGGACATTGCCGTTTCGGATTTTCGAAACTACGAGCGGTTTGCCCTCGGGGAACTGGGAAACCTCACCATCCTCGTGGGCCGCAACGGCGTGGGCAAGACCAACCTGCTCGAAGCCGTGCAGCTCGTGACATCGGCCGGGTCGTTCCGTCATCCGCAGATAATCCAGCTCATTCGCGAAGGCGCCGAGAACGCGCGCATCCAGATGGAGACGACCGACGGCAATCGCCGCATCACGACGGCGTTGGCACTCGAGGCGGGCAAGCGCCGCTACACCGTGAACGGGAAGGCGAAGGCCGCGGCCGATGTGCGCGGCACACTGCCGGCAGTCGTCTTCACGCCCGATGATCTGCAGCTCGCCAAGAAGAGCTCGAGCGTGAAACGCCAAGCGCTCGACGAGCTGGGCGCGCAGCTGACGCGCAACTACCACGTGGTGCTCGCCGATTACGAGAAGACGCTGCGCTACAAGAACCGCCTGCTGAAAGACGAGGCGTCGCGCGACCTGATCGCCGCCATCGACGAGACGCTCGTCACCTGCGGATCGCAACTGTTCTGCTATCGCGTGGCGCTGTTCACGCGCATGATGCCCCAGCTGCAGCGCATCTACACCGACATCTCGAACGAAGGCGAGGCGTTCGCCGCGACGTACCTTCCCTCGTGGGATCACGTCGCGGGCATTCAGCCCTCGCTTGGCGGGACCGCGGAATGCCTTGCGGGCACGCCGATCGAGATGCGCGAGAACGGGGCGCCCGACCGCGACCAAGTGCGCGAATTGCTAGCTGACAGCCTGGCGCGATTCGCCGAAGAGGAGGCGCGTCGTCATCGCAGCCTGCTGGGACCGCACAACGACAAGATCGCCTTCTACCTGGCAGGGCGCGACGCCTCGGCGTTTGCCAGCCAGGGCCAGCAGCGATCCATCGTGCTGGCGTGGAAGCTAGCGGAGGTGGAGATGGTGCGCCAGACGCTCGGCGCGAACCCCGTGCTTTTGCTAGATGACGTGATGAGCGAGCTCGACGAGACGCGCCGCGACACCCTGGTGAACTTCGCGAGCGACGACATCCAGACGTTCATCACCGCCACCGACCTCACCGCCTTCAACCCCACCCTGCTCGAGCGTGCGAGAATCATCCAGCTGTAGATACAGCCGGAGGCGGACCGCGGAGGCGGACCCAATGCATCGCGGGGCGCCCTGCAACGCTCTTTGCGATTCATCGAAGCATGGCGTCATGCCGCGCTGCGCTATCATGTCCGCATGACCGAACGCAAGACACCCACACCGCGCTACCAACCGACGCCACGACGCGTCGGCGCTCCGCAACGCACGCCCTCCGGCGCCGGCCCCACCATGCCGCTGCCCAACAGGCGCACGCTGAAGATCGCGTTCGGCGTGGCGGTGGTCGCCATCGTCGCGATCGTGTTCGTGGGATTCGGCATGCCGGCCCTCGGCTCCCTATTCGCCCCGCCGGCTGAAAAGGCGCAGGCGACGAAAGTCTCGTTCGTGGCAGTCGGCGACAACCTTCCCGACGATTACATCGGATGGGCCGCCGACCGTGCGGCAGGCGAAGAGGACGACGGCACCTACGACTACCGGTTCCTGTACGAGCCCATCGTCGGCTACACGCGCAACGCCGACTTGGCTTACGTCAACGAGGAAACGCACCTCGGCGGCAACGACTTCGGGCCGAAGGGCTACCCCAGCTTCAACACGACCGACGAGATGGCCGATGCGATCGTCGACGCAGGCTTCGACTTCGTGGCGTCAGCGACCAACCACAGCTACGACTGGGGCAACTACGGCGCGGTGAACCATTCGCTTTCGGTATGGGAGACGAAGCCGGTCGCCTTCACCGGCACCGCGGTGACCGAGGAGCAGTACAACCGCATCGCCACGGTCAAGCGCAACGGCATCACGTTCGCGCTGCTGAACTACACGTACGGCGTGAACGGGTTCTCGCGGGAAGACCTGCCTCCCTACGCGGTGAACTTCATCGACGAGGAGCGCATCGCCGCCGACATGGCCCGCGCGAAGGAGCAGGCCGATGTGGTGCTCGTGGCCATGCACTGGGGCACCGAGCTTCTGACCGAGGCCGACGACGAGCAGCTGCGGCTGGCGCAGTTCCTAGCCGATTTGGATGTCGATGTGGTGCTGGGCTCTCACCCGCACGTGATCGGCCCGATGAGGTGGGTGGCGGACTCGAAGAACCCCGATCATCGCACGCTGGTGGCGTATTCGCTGGGCAACTTCGTAGCCGATCACGAGGCGCCTTTGGCCGACAACGTGCTGGAGGGGATGCTGACATGCGATTTCGTGCGCGAAAAGCCCGATGGCCCCGTGACCGTCGAGAACGTGCGCTGGGTTCCGCTCGTCTTCCATTCGAACGAGGACCGTACCGAGTTCACCGTCTACCCCGTCGACGACTACCCCGCTGACCTGGCCAAGAAGAACCGCGCCCTGCTCGAGATCGCCGATCCCATCACCTGGCTCTACGACCAAACCCGCGCCATCGTCGGCTCCGAATGGTTCTAGTGTGACAGCGGGCCCAGGTCCCTTCGGCGCACGGCATCCCTTTCCGCGAAATTGCGGGCTGCGACGAAGCGCCGGCGGAGCGGGAGCGAGGACTGTCTGAGCGAGCGCAGCGAGCGAGTTCCGCAGCTGCTCTGCCGAAGCGAGGAGCGGTTAGCCCGCCTGGAGCGGAAAGGGATGCCGTGCGCCGAAGGGACCTGACCCCATCATCACACTTCATCCGTGCTAGACTATGCGGAACGCAAACCGAGGGGGAAGCATGCAAATCACACCTGCTGAAGTTGCCGAGACAATCGCGATGGTGGCCGAACAGCACCTGGACATCCGCACGATCACGCTGGGGATGAACCTGCGCAGCTGCACCGACGCCGACGTCGACACGGTGGCGCTGAAAGTCTACGACCGCATGACGCACGCCGCCGACAAGCTCGTGCCGACCGCCGAGCAGCTCGAACGCGAATTCGGCATCCCCATCGTGAACAAGCGCATCTCGGTCACGCCCATCGCCGAGGTGTGCGCGGCGGTCACGCAAAACGACCTCTCGCCCATCGCGCGCGCCATGGACCGCGCCGCCAAGGAGGTCGGCGTCGATTTCGTCGGCGGCTTCTCGGCGCTCGTGCACAAGGGCGCTTCCAAAGCCGACAACAAGTTGATGGATTCCATCCCCGACGCGCTGGCCACGACCGATTTCGTGTGCGCATCGGTCAACGTCGGCAGCACGCGCGCGGGCATCAACATGGACGCTGCGTACAAGATGGCCGGCATCATCCGAAAGTGCGCCGAGCTGACGGCCGACCGCCAGTGCATCGCCGCCGGCAAGCTAGTCGTGTTCTGCAACGCCGTGGAGGACAACCCCTTCATGGCCGGCGCGTTCCACGGCTCGGGCGAGGCCGACGAGGTCGTGAACGTGGGCGTGTCGGGCCCGGGCGTCGTGCGCGCGGTGCTGGCCGGCATGCCGAAGGACGCCGATCTGACCACCGTGGCCGAGGCGATCAAGGCCACCTCCTTCAAGATCACGCGCGCCGGCGAGCTCATGGCCCGCGAGGCGTCGAAGCGCCTGGGCGTGGCGAAGGGAATCTTGGACTTGTCGCTTGCGCCGACGCCGGCCGAAGGCGACTCGGTCGCCGAGATCCTGGAGGCTATCGGCGTGGGAACCTGCGGCGGTCCTGGCACCACGGCCGCGCTGGCCATGCTCAACGATGCCGTGAAGAAGGGCGGCGTCATGGCAAGCTCGTCGGTTGGCGGGTTGTCGGGCGCGTTCATCCCCGTATCGGAAGACGCCGGCATGATCCGCGCTGCCGAAGCGGGCGCTTTGTGCCTGGAGAAGCTGGAAGCCATGACGAGCGTGTGCTCGGTGGGCCTCGACATGATCGCCGTGCCCGGCGACACGTCGCAGGAGGCCATCCTCGGCATCATCGCCGACGAGTGCGCTATCGGCATGATCAACAACAAGACCACCGCCGTGCGCCTGATTCCCGCCATCGGCAAGAAGGTCGGCGATCGCCTGGAATTCGGCGGGCTGCTCGGCTACGCGCCGGTCATGCCCGTGAACGAGTACGCCGGCACCGTCTTCGCCCATCGCGGCGGCCGCATTCCCGCACCCCTCAACTCGCTGAAGAACTAACGCGGCCCATCGCAAAACTGGATAATTGCCTCAGAGGCGAACGTCCAATTATTCGCGAGTGGCTTTCAGGAGATACTCCACGTTGCCGGAGCGCTTGCCGGTGATGGGAGATTTCACGACACCCTCGCACGTGAAGCCGGCGGCCTCCATCGCCTGGCGCACTTCGTCGATCGTGCGGACGCGCACCGCCTCGTCACGCACGACACCGCGGGAATCGGTTTCGCCGCGCTGCGATTCGAACTGGGGTTTCACCAAGCCGATGAAGGTGCCGCCCGGTGCCGAGAGCCGTGCGAACACGGGCGCCAGGCTGGCCAGGCCGATGAACGACAGGTCGGCTACGATCAGGTCGAAAGGCGCACCCAACTCGGCAGGGTCGGCTGCGCGGATATTCGTGCGCTCGAACAGTTTCACGCGCGCATCCTGCCGCAGCTTCCACGCGAAATCGCCGTAGCCCACATCGACCGCCGCCACATGGGCCGCGCCCGCCTGCAGCAGGCAGTCGGTGAAACCACCGGTCGAGCACCCGACGTCGATGCAACGCAGGCCAGCCGGGTCGAACCCGAACGCGTCCAGCGCACCGCGCAGCTTCAGCCCGCCGCGCGATACGTACTGCGCCCTTCCCTTCACGACCACGTCGGCATCGGGCGCAACCATCATGGCCGCGCTCGTGGCGTACGCATCGTCCACCTTCACCTCGTGTGCCAGCACGGCGCGAAGGGCCTCCGCCTCATCGGCGAAGGCCCCCCGTTCAACGAGCAACTTGTCTAACCGGATCTTTTTCACATCACGAGAACTGGACGTCTGCTTCAGAGATGGACGTCGCCGTTGAGGCAGGCGTCCAACTTCGATGCAGGTTGGTTACGGCAGCAGCAATTGCGCAATCTGCACGGCGTTCAGGGCTGCGCCCTTGCGGATCTGGTCGCCGACGCACCAGAACTGCAGGCCGTTTTCCAGCGTCGGGTCGTTGCGCAGGCGGCCGACGTACACGTCGTTGGTGCCCTGCAGCATGCCAGGCATCGGGTACAGCTTGTTGGCCGGATCGTCCATGACGGTCACGCCGTCGAACGCCTCCAGCGCAGCACGGGCTTTCTCCACCGAAATCGGAGCGGTGAATTCCACGTCGACCGATTCCGCATGGCAACGAAGCGACGGCACGCGAACGCACGTCGGCGCCACGGCGATGTCGGCATGGAAGATCTTCTTGGTCTCGACGACCATCTTCCACTCTTCCTTCGTCGAACCGTCCTCGAGGAACACGTCGATGTGCGGGATGCAGTTGAACGCGATTTGATGCGCGAAGGCGGAAATCGTCAGCTCGTCGCCGCGCTTGCCGTCGAGGTACTCGGCGGTCTGGTCGTACAGCTCGGCCATGGCCGGCGCCCCGGCGCCCGAAGCGGCCTGGTAGGACGAGACGACGACGCGCGTGATGGGAGACACGTCGTGCAGCGCCTTCAGCGGCAGCGACATGATGATGGTCGTGCAGTTCGGGTTGGCTATGACGCCGCTGTGCCACTTCACGTCATCGGGATTCACCTCGGGAACGACCAGCGGCACGTCATCTTCCATGCGGAAGGCGCTGGAGTTGTCGATCATGACGGCACCTGCGGCCACAACCGCTTCGCGCATCGCCTTCGACACGCTGGCGCCTGCCGAGAACAGCGCGATGTCGACGCCCTCGAACGCTTCGGGGGTCATCTCCTGCACGGTCAGCTCGCCAGCCGGCACCTGTCCGCAACCGCCAAACGGGATCTTCTTGCCCGCCGACCGCGCGCTTGCCAGCGCTCGCACCTCTCCAGCCGGGAAATCAAGGTCGTGCAGGACTTCCATGAACTCCTGCCCGACGGCACCCGTCGCCCCCGCCACGGCCACCACCGGATTGGCTGGCATCTTCTTGTCCCAAGTCATGTTCGTCCTCTCCTCAAAAACGGACGTTTGCCTCAGAGGCGAACGTCCACCTCTGAGGCAAACGTCCGACCTTGCAGGCTATGCGTTTTGCTGCTTTTCTGCTTCCTCTTGCTCGGGGGTCTTCTCGCCGGCTTGCACCTTTCCCAAACGCAGGTTGCAGATGGAATAGGGCGTGTCGCCATACAGGCGGAAGGTCTTGTATCCGCACGCGCCGTAACCGCTGCACGCGCGGCACTTCACAAGCGAAATGTCGTTGCCGCGCAAATCCTCGTCGGTGATGACGTGAACGCCGCGCGCTTTCAAGGCCTCCAAATTCGCCATGTCTCCCCCATTCGAAGCCGACCGCCACAAGGGCAGCCGACTTATTTCTTCAGCAGCTCCATCAGGAAGTTCACATTATCGTCGAGCAACAGGTCGTCGACGTTTTCCAGGATGTCGTCGGGGCTGCCCTTCAACGCGGGCTGCCCGTTCTCGACACCCAGTAGGTGCATGGTCTGGTAACCCGCCGCCTGCATGATGGAAGCGGCGCTGTCATGACCGGACAGGTCGACCGAACCGGGCGCGATGCCCGTAGCCGCCGTAGCGGCTCGCGTGAAGCGCTTGACGCGCGAGGAAGCCTGCATCTTGCGCATGCGGCCCTCGGCCGTCGCCACGCACAGCTCGCCGACGCCGAGCGACTCGACCTCGATGACCATCGAACCACGCAGCTCGTCGGCATGCTCGGCCAAAAACGCCTTTGCCCCATCGTGCGATGCGCAATCGGAGCCAAGCGCGACGAACCAGATCTCGGTGTTGTACAGCGGGTTGCGGAAGTGATAGATCTGCTCGATTTCGTCAGCGATCAGGCGATCCTCTTCGCCCAACGGCTGTTCGTCGAACGAGTCGTTATCGTAATCTTCGCCGGAACGCGTGTCGACATGCCCCAGGCGGACGCGCGAATACGAACCGCCCTCCCAGCGGCGACCTTGCTCGTTGCCGTTGGTGTACTCGTCGTGATCTTTGTAATCCTCGTAATCGTCGGAACGGAAGCTCTCCCAACCACCACGCTCGCGGCCAACCGTGCGCGCGTCGAAATCCTCGTCGACGTCGAGCCATTGCTGCGGCGTCTCCTTCAGCTCTTCTTCCTCCTTGCGACGGCGGAAACGGCTGAACAGGCCGCCGCGCGATTTCGGCGTGTCGACCTGTGCGGGCTTTTCGGCGGCGGGGTTGATGTAATACCCGCGATCGTCGTAGCGATCGGCCATGTCGTCGAATTCAGAGGGAGCCATGTCGTAATCGACCGCCTCTTGTGCCGGTGCGGGCGCAGGCGCGGGCGCGGGCGCAGGCGCGGCCGACGCCGCGGAGACTACGGCGGCGGAAGGCTCGGGGTTGATCGCAGGGGCAGCAACAGGCTCGGGTTCGGGTGCGGGCACGGGAACCGGCTCGGGAGCAGGCGGTTGCACGGGCAACTGGCTGACGTCTTGGCCGGCTTCTTGCATGCGGATAACGCCCGACATCGACGGGACGTCGGTGCGCAATTTGCGAATCAGGCCCGAACGCGACGGGCTCGTGTTCTCGGGAACGCTCGGCTGCTCGGGCGCATCGGCGGGCTGTTCGGCAGCAGGCTGCTCGGCAGGAGCCGAGGCGTCAATCGCCGGCAGGCCAGCCAAGCGATCGATTTCAGCAGCGGGTTGCGCAGCGGGCTCGGCGGATTCTTCTGCAATTTGAAGCTGATGCGGATCGAATGCCGTCGTAGCTCCAAGCGACGCGGCGAATTCGTCGTCCGCCGGCGCCTCGGAGGCAATGCGCGCCGCGTCGTAGGGAACGAACACGGGCTCTGCGGGCTGCTCTTCGATAACAGGCTGCTCCTCGATGGCGGGCTGCTCTTCGACTGCCGCCTCAACCGTCTTGGTCTCGTGCTCGAGCGCCTTCTCCGCTTCGGCGGCGGATGCGGCAATGGCGGCGCGGGCGGCCTCTTCGCGGGCCCTCAGCTCAGCCTCGTGCTGCATGCGCTCCTGCTCGGCGCGCTCATGTTCGCGCGCAGCGGCTTCGCGCTCGGCGGCCTCGATGGCCTCGGCATAGCGCGAACGCTGGATGGGGCCGGTCTCACCAGTCGGCTTCTTGGCGTTTTTCTGGGCAGCGACGAACCAGCTCGGCGCGTTCTCGAAACCTTCTGCCTTGGCAGGCTCGGGTTCGGGCGCATACGCCGCCAGCGCAGGCGCGGCGTTGTACGTGCGGGCGGGCGTATTCGCATCAAAGGCAGCCGGCGCTTCTGCGCTGCGCTCGGCATTCTCGCCGGCGACGAACTCGCCGCGGGCAGCCCCACCGTCAAGATCAGCGCTCTCCTCGACCGCTCCCTCCCCGGCGGCTATCGGCTCGAACACGGGCGCTTCGCCTTGCACGCGCGAGTTCACCAGCTTGTCGGCAACCGAGCCGTACACCCGGGGCTCGACAGACTCGCCGGTCATGGCGGCGATGGCGGCCTTTGCGGCCAGCAAGCGCTCTTCTTCGTCGTATTCGCCCAGCTCGGCGGGCGGCACCAGCCGCTCTGCCTCGTAAACGATTTGCGCGCCCTCGGGCACAAGACCGCTTTCAAGCGCGGCTTCCGCGCCGTGGATCGTCACGCCTTCGGCAATGGTTTCAGCCAAGTCGGCCTCGCTGACGCTGCCGCGGCTGATGCGGCGCGCCACCTCGATCAGCGCCGCAGTACCGGTCGCGTTGTTGTTGGCGCCCTCGTTGAACGGGGCTCCACGGTACAGCAGCGTGCGCAGCACGGGCCAGAAGCACAAGATGAGGGAAATCACGATGAGCACGTTCAACACGATGGCGCCAACGCCAGCATTGATGAACACGTGCAACAGCAGGAAGAAAGCAGCGGCTATATAGCCGCACACGATAAGGAGGCTGAACGGAATGGGAAGCTTGAGCGATTCGACTTTGCGCACGAGCGAAGGCGTGACCTTGCCCGAGTCGTAATGCGCGACGAGCACGATCTTGCGGCTGCGAGAGCCCTTGCGATTATCCGCGTCGTAATTGGGTTGGTAGCGAGCCACGACGTTTTGGCTAGCCCCACGGGCGAGCGCGCGCGTGACGATGGGATGCCCGAACGACTCGAGCGCGAAGAGCGCAGCAGAAGCGGCTGCCAGGATGAACGCCGGGATGGTGAACATCGGGAAAACCATGCCCAGGATGGCGGCGATTATCGTGACGATCCCGGGGATAGCGGCCAAGAACTCGACGTTCGACGAGGACGTGAACTCCTCGATCTGAGCCGAGAAACCCGAGTCCTTCTGGAACCTCTCGGTTATGTAAAGCGCAGCCTGCTGTTCTTCTTCGGTTCCAGCAGGGCGCGGCCCGATTTCCTTCGACAGATAGTCGGCATATTCCATTAATTGTGCCATCGTGTGCCTTCCAATTGCCTCGTTTTTGTGCATACCTGCGGGAAAGTATACGCCTTTCACTCGTAATGCCCAACCTATATATGCGGACAAAAGGCGAATTTTGAACATTTCAACAATAATCAGCCCCCAGCTCGGCAGTTACGACAGCATAGCCAGACACCGCCGCACCATCCTCCGCCCCGAAAACCCGCCAGGCCCGCGGCGGCTGCCGGCGTAGCCAATTGGGGATACTCCCCTTTTGGTTCTTTCTCCACAGCAGCCCGGCAGCCCGGCCCGGCGGGAGGCCCCGCCCAGCCCATCGCGAGCGCCCGTTTTAAACCGCGCCCATAGGGAATCGGATGTTTAGTTTGAGG
>CADAKR010000005.1 GCA_902788545.1 uncultured Coriobacteriaceae bacterium | reverse complement strand
CCCCTCCCCCTTCGGCCTTCCCGGTCGAGTGGAGCCTAGCAGGGCGCTGTGAGCTTTATATCAGGAGTGGTTTAACAGAGGTTTCTCGAAGATTCCGAGCGGATGCGCGAAATGTGTCTAGCCAAATAACATGCCATCTCTGTAAAAAGCTCACAAATTATATAATAAGGAATATATTACGTTGCAAGATGATTGCCTCAGGGCAACGAACGCTAACCGAAGGGGCATGCTGAATGGTCGATTCCGAACCGAGCATCGAGCAGATACAGCGCTTGTCGTACGTGGATTTGCTGGCTTTTATGGGCGAGAGCAACCTCCCGCCTGGAGGGTTTTCCAACATCGCGAATCTCATCGACTTCTGTCATATACACGAATCGTCGCGCGTGCTGCACGTCGGCTCAAGCGCGGGGTTCCTGTCCCGCGAAATCGCCCGCATCACGGGTGCGCATGTCGTCGGCGTCGACATCAATCCGAATATGGTGAAAAGCGCTCAGGCAAACGCCGAGAGGGAAGGGTTGGCCAGCCTGTGCTCGTATGCGTGCTCGGATATCTGCGCATACCGCTCCGATGAGCCTTTCGACGTCGTCCTCACCGGCGGATCCCTCGCTTTCGTCCGCGATCACGCATCGGCGATTCGCTCGATGGTCGCCAACGCCAAGCCTTACGGCTTCGTTGCGCTCTGCGAGCTCTTCTACCGCGAGTCGCCCAGCCCCGCATTGCGCGAGCGCGTTGCATCGATAATCGGCAATCAAGTGCCGGAATACCGTCAGGATTATTGGACGGACCTTGCGGAATCGTGCAAGGAGCTGTGCCCGTGGAAACGGGATATCCGCCCCGTGCGCAAGGCAACCGACGACGAGCTGAAGGCGTATTGCGCGCAGATGGCCGAATGGGCGTCGGGCAATTGGAGCGATGAAGCCAAGGCCGCTTTAGCAGCCCGGATACTCGAATACATGGAGCCGTTCAACGAGAACATGGGGTACCTGTCTGCCATAACCTTGGCATACAGGCACATCCCGACATCGCACGAGCCGCTTCTCTATATTTAGCTTCGCTGGAAAAGCCATGACGGGAGGTCTCATGGGGGAAACAAGGGACACGCTGGAATCGCAGGAAACCGAGCAGCCCGCAGCACGCTCGGCCCCGCCCACGCGTACGTGGCTCGACCCTGCGCATTGGCGGCTGGCAATGGACAGCCCCTGGTACAAGGCGATGTACGTCGTGCAGGACGAGGCGATTGCGGCAGCGCATCAATTCCTGCGGTCCAAAGGTTTGCGGCATATGGTGGCCCCCGTAACCACGGGTTCCATCTCGAGCCCCATGGGTGCTGGCAGCGACAGCCTTCCCGTTGAGGTCACGCTCTACGACCGGCGCACATACTTGGCCGACTCCATGCAGTTCGCCCTTGAGTACGGCTGCCGCTTTGTCGACCAGGGCGTGTACTACATCATGCAAACGTTTCGCGGCGAGCCCGCGGACGGCACGCATCTGCAGCAGTTCTGCCACATCGAGTTCGAGATACCCGCTCCGCTCGAAAGCACGCGCAACTTGGCATGGGGCCTGCTTCGAAGCATGTGCGCCGCCCTGGTGGAAAATGCCGCGGATGAGGTGCGGGCCATGGCGGGAAGCGTCGACCATCTCGAAAGAATCGCCCAGATGGAATCGGCGCCCGTCGTGACGTTCGAGGAAGCGCTCGACAGCCTCGGGGCAAATGACGGCTACTACGAAGTCCTTTCCATTGGGAGCCGTGCGCTCACAAAGAAGGGAGAAAGAGCAATCGGCCAGCGTTTCGGAATGAACGACGCGGTGTGGGTCGCCAATATGGACAAGCTCTCGGTTCCGTTCTACCAAGCCGATGCGGCCGACGGCACCCATTCGATTTCTTCGGATTTGCTGCTCGGCGGGCTGGAGACTGTCGGGTCGGGCCAGCGGCACGTCACGGCGCAGGAGGTTCTGCGCGGCTTGAAAGATCGCGACGTTTGCCCGGATGAATACGAATGGTACATCCAGATGAAAGAGCTGAACCCGATCCAGACGTCTGGCATGGGCCTGGGCTTCGAGCGCTTTCTGCTGTGGGCGCTCAAAGATGACGATATCCGCGATATGCCGCTTATTTCGCGCATAGGTGTACCAGGGAGCACCCCGTAAATGAGAAGCACGGACGCCAACAACACGCATATCGAAGCCGGGGCCCTCGTCGTCAACAAAGCTGGCGAATTCCTGGTCCTCGTTGGCTCGGATGGCCTCTGGTCGTTGCCGAAAGGCCACGTCGATTACGGCGAAACCCCCGCCCAGGCGGCATGCCGAGAGGTTTTAGAGGAAACGCGCATCCAATCAAGCGCCGTGTGCGTTCTCAGGCGGTTCCAATTCCACCGCCGCAAGCAGCTCTACGACCTGACGGTGTACCTCGCATCGTCCGACGGCGGCAATGCGGCTGACACGGAGCATGCGAACGCGTGGGCAACGTGGTTCACGTTGGAAGATGCTTTCGCTGTTCCCACGTACGACTCGCGCTATCGCGATTGCATAGCTGATTTCCTGCGTTTCGTCGAGGCGCACGACGGGCATTGGCTCCTCTGCGAAAAGGCCGACGACCAGGAACCCATACCCGCCGACCAGGCGCAATTGCTCGAAGGCCGCCTCGGGGCAAGCCAGAATCTGCGTCCGCTTAACCATGGCGCCAAGCGCCCCTTGTTCGCCATCGAGGGATGCTCCAAAACCGCGCGTCTCATGGAATCGGCCGAGCGCGCCCAGCGCAGCGCGCGCACGGTCCAGATGATGCAGGCGCCGGAAATGCCCGCCGTGGAGGCGCTCGGCCGCTGGCTCATCGCAGGTTTCGTGCCAGGCACCCCGCTCGTCGAGCTGCCGCGCGAGAGCGTGGAAAAAGCCCACCTCGAAGCTGCGGGGCAGTTGCTCGCCGCGATTCACGGGTCGCCTCTTCCCAGCGAAGACCGGGCGCAGGGCTTCGCCAAGGCCGTGGCGTACATCAGGAAAACCGCGCAGCGTTCACTTGACGCACTCGAGCGCACGGGGTTTATCGCGAAAGCGGACCGCGTGCTCATCGAGGAGCGCCTCGAGCAATGGTGCGGCGAAGGCCTCTCGCCCCAGATGCTCGCGTGCACGCACTGGGATTACGTTCCCAGCAACATCATCATTGCGGGCGAGCGGGCATATGTGGTCGACTTCGAGGGCGCACGCCTCTTCTTTCCGTCGTACGACCTCGCAAAGGCGCTCCACTACCTCGAGTATTTCGGGTTCGACACGAGCGCGTTCGTCGATTCTTACGTTCGGGCGGGGGGTGGCAGCGCCGTGCGCGACCTCGACCAGATGAAGCTTTTCTTCTACGTGCGCTGCCTTGCAAAGCGGCTCGGCAAGCCGCATCTCGACCATCGCCCGATTGAGGCAAAGCTTTGGGAGGTGCTCTATGGGCAGCGCGACTCGTGACAATGCGTTCACGTATGTGAACGGCGCCCTGAACTGGTGCGATGCTGACGTTGCGAGCATCGCGCAGAGAACCGGCACGCCCAGCCTCGTGTACAGCTCGGCGCGCATACGCAGCAACCTCGAAACGCTGCGTGCATGTGCGGCAGCCACCAATCGCTCCATGGGAATCGCGCTGGCGCTGAAAGCGGCAGGTCATGCAAGCATCGTGAAATCCGCTATGGCAGCCGCCGACGCAATCGCCCCGTGCAACCTGCTTTGCGAGGTCATGAGCGCCGAGGAATACGACCTCGCTCTCGCGCTCGGCTTCAGCCCCGATCAAATAGTCGTGAACGGCCTTGGCTGGCAGCGTTCCCTTATCGAGGCCATCGTCGCGCACCCACCCTTCGCCGTTAACGTCGACAACGTTTCGGACTGCAAGAGGCTTTCGCAGTGCGCCCTCGACCACGGCACCGTCGTTCCCATCGGGGTGCGCATCGTGCCGAGCGATGCCGCGATGTTCGCCCGCGCAGACGAGAAGATGGGCATTCCCGAAGCACGCGCCCTAAGCGATATAGCCGAAATCAAAAGCCTGCCCGGCGTGCGAATCGAGGGCGTGTCGTTCCATGCGCTCCACCGCTGCACGAGTCCTGGTCAAATGGGCGCGGCGGCGAAGAATATCGCGCAGCAAATCGCGCAGCTGGGCCTGGCCGACAGCATCAAATACCTGGATATCGGCGGCGGGTTGGACTATCGCGTGAACCTCTGCCCAACGGATGTCGCCATGCGCACGTTCGCGGATGAAATCTCGATGGCATTCAGCGCCTTCCCCGAGCGGGTTCGCCTGATCATGGAGCCCGGCCGCTTCGTCTTCGGCGATGCGGCTATAGCCGCGACCTCGGTGGCAACGCGCAAGCAGAGTGCGACCAAGAACTGGCTGATCGTCGATGCGGGCACCAACCTGCTCGTGCCCATCGACACCGCCAGCTTCACGGTGCATGCCGCGGTTGAGAGCGCTGATGTGGACAGCTTTGATGTGGCAGATGGAATATGCTCGCCCACAAGCGTCATCGCTTCCGGCTGTCTGCTGCCGCGCTCGACCCGTGAAGGCGACATCCTCGCCATCGGGAACGCCGGTGCATACGCGTACGCGTTGTCGGAGAACTGGGGATACGCCATTCCTCCGCTGTATCTGCTGGAGCCCGATGGCTCGCTTATGCTGGCGCGCTCCAACCGGGAAGCGCGCAGCGCATATATGCGCCACTGGGGCTTGGAAGGGTAGTGGGATTGCCATGAAGATCGCTGTGCTCAACGTAACATTCCAGCTCAAGCCCACATTGGAGCCGCTTGGCACCGAACAGGCCATTTGCGTGTTCGAAGAGGCGGGCTTCGAGACGCTGTTCTATGCGTCCTCGTTGCACGGCGCATTCGACGACGAATTCGCCGTGCGCGTCATGGCATGCGACGGCGTCATGTTCGCCGGCATCAGCAACGTGCGCGACATCCTGGACCAATTCTACGAGCGCCGCGACGAGATAGCCTCCGCATTGCGCGCCAAGGGCTACGAAGGCTTCATCGTGGCAACGGGCCATCAGGCATCGCTCAGGCCCGAGGAAACGCTCGCCGCCTGTTCGGCCATCGATGCGGTAATCGTGGGCGACCCCGATGCGGCAGCCCGCGAGATGGTCGACCGCCTGCAGAAGGGCACGCCGCTCAAAGGCGTCGTGCGCCCCGAGCTCGTTTCAAGCGCCGCGCAACCGCAACCGGCCAGCGCATGGCAGCAACACGGCTACGTGGACATCGCCACGAAAAGGCTCTACCTCGAAGCGCTTGTCGCAACGCACGACCCGCACCTGTTGGCCGCGGTCATCGAGACCAGCCGCGGCTGCTCTCACGGAAGGTGCACGTTCTGTAGCACTGCCGCCCTTGTTCAGGCGGGGCTTAAGGCGCACTGCGCGCTCAAACCGGTTGAGGCCATCGTGCAGGAGATGGAGTTCATTTATCGCACGTACGGTGTGTCGCGGTTCATCATGGAAGACGACTTCGCCGCTCCGCCAACCCCGGCCGGCGCAAGAAGGCTCGAAGAGCTCGCCCAGCGTATCGAAAGCCTGCCGTTCCGCATCGAGTTTTCGATAGTCATCAGGCCAGATGCCATCACGGATGAAACGCGCCCAATCTTCGAGGACCTTCGCGATTCGGGCCTCGTGCTCCTGTATCTGGGCATCGAGTCGTTCAACGAAACCGACTTGCAGCTGTACGGCAAGAACATCGCGTTCGACAAGATGCTCCATGGCATCGACATCGCCCAAGACCTCGGCTACAAGATGGACATCTCGTCGCGGTACCGCATCAAGCCGGGCCTCATGCCCTTCCATCCGTACACCACGCTCGAGGGGATAAAGGAGCAATCGCCTTATCTCGCAAGCTATGCGATAACGCCGGTCAAGATGATCGCAGAAGTCGAGCTTTACCCCGGCACGCCGCTCTACGCGCAAGCGGAGGAGGATGGCCTGCTTGCCCCGGGGACGCGCTCCGGTTTCCGCTACAAGCGCCCCGAAGTGGAGCTCTTCAACGCAAGCATGAGGGACAGCCTACGCGCCATGAACAAGCCCCGCAAGCGCATTCGCAATATGGAGAAAACCGTGCAGGGGTTCGGTCTCGATGCGGCGCTCATCGCCGACATCCGGGCCTGTCGCAAGCAGATGGAATCGCTCTTCGCGGATGCGTACGAAAGCCTGCTGGAGCTGTGCCTCTTGCACCCGGCCCCGGAGGCCGTCCGCGAACGGGCAGCTGCGCACCGCGACCTTATAGCAGCATACGCCGAGTCGGGCGAGGTGGTGCAGGCCATCGACGATGCATGGCGCGGGATCGCAAACGCGCTGCGCGCCTATTACCCCGATGTGACGCCCGAGACGGACGTTAGTTTCTCGCGTCCCTGCTGGTTCCCGGTTATTCACTAAGGGCACTACGATGAGCGCGCAGCAAAAATTGCACGCAACTGAAAGCAGCCCGCAGCCATTGGGCCCGATTGTGCTCTGCTACCCGTTGTTCGACAAGGTGTTCTTCACCGAGCCGGTGGGCATCCTGTCGCTTTCCGCGTATCTCAGGCAATTCGGATATTCGGTTGCGGTGCGCGACGACTACCTCTTCGGGCGCAGCTGCAGCGAAGTCGCTCAGTTCGTGGTCGCAGAAGCGCCGGCCATCATCGGCGTTTCGATGACGTGCGAGCGCGAATATCACGACGGGTGCCAATTGCTGGACTCCATCAGGGGCCTCGGGTATCGCGGCATGCTTGTGGCCGGAGGCGACTTCGCGAGCTTCCACGCACAAACGCTGCTCGAAGGCGCGCATGCCGACGTCGTGATTATCGGGGAGGGCGAGGAGTCGTTCCGGGAATTGCTCGACAGCCTGCGGGAAGGGGCGCCCCTTGACGACATCCCCGGCGTGGCAACCGCCAAGAACCCTCACCCGCGCAAGCGCGCCGCATTGCGCAACCTCGATGCGCTGCCGTTCCTCGACCGAAGCGTTCTCGCCCAGATGATTCGGCAAAACGGGGAAAGCCTCAAGGGCATGCAGGCGTCGCTGCCCACTGGTCGCGGCTGCTATGGCGGCTGCGCGTTCTGCTCCATTTGGAAGGGCGCCGGGCTCATAGCGGGCGGCGCGTACCGCGAATACGGCGTCGACCGCATCCTGGCCGAAATGGCGCACGTTCATTCCTCGTTTGGAGTGACCGAGTATTACTGCTGCAGCGCGCAGTTCCTTTCCGCCTCGCGGAAGCGCGCGGAGCAGCGCGCCCAGAGCTTCGCCGATGGCATCGAGAGCATAGGGTTCGTTCCTTCCATCTTTTTGTACTTGCGCTGCGACAACGTGACGGAATCCATAGCGTCCAACCTCAGGCGCGCCCATGCGACGACGCTGTTCATCGGCGTCGAATCGTTCGACGACCATACTTTGGAGAAGCTGAACAAAGGCCTGACGGCACAGCAAATCGAGCAGGCGCTCACCCTGCTCCAGGACGTCGGGTACAGCTGCGATTATCGGGCTCCGTTCCGCCTGAAACTCGGCTTCATCATGTTCACGCAATGGACCAGCCTGGACGGGTTGCGCAAGAACCTGGACGGGTGCAGGAAATTCGGCATACCCCCGAAAAAGATGGCGTACACCCTGCAGGTCCACGAAGAGAACGATTTGGTGGACGCAAAGAAAGCGGCATCGTCGCCGATGGACGTCGGGTTCAACGAGCTTCCCCCGGAAGCGCTGTTCGTGCGCGAGCACTACCTGCGCGTTCTCGACCAGATGATCCCGGCGCTCGAAGCCATGCGCGCCTTCCAGAAAGCCGACTTGGGTTTGCCCGAAGACGTCGATGCGGCCACGTGGCACATCGTCGACCGCATAAACGAGTACGCGTACGCGGCGTTCGGGAAGCTGCTTGACCTCGCCGAGGGCTTTGATGACGATGGCGCCCGGGAACTCCTGCGCGAAACGGCGGCTTTCGTGCAAGGCCTTGATGTTGCCGGCGTCATGCAGCGCGTGCGCAATGCGGCGGCGCCCGAGCGGCTCAAATGCGTGGAATCGCATCTGGAGCGCGGCTTGGACAACCCCCAGATCATGCCGGAAGGCGAAGCAAGGCATTCCGCGGCACCGCTCGTTGGAAGGATTCCCTGATGAGCCCCGAGCAGAATGCACCGATGCTTCCCGATGCACAGGCTGCCCTCGAGCGGCCCGAAGCTGCATTCGCGGCCATGAGGTCGCTCGGTTCCGCTGCGGGGCTGCCGGACGGTTTGCTCTATGGCGACACCTCGCATGCCAGCATGTGGCACGCTTGCAGCATCATCGAGCACATGCGCTGGTGCACGGCGCTTGCCCAAGCGTGCGTGCAATTGCCCGAATTCCGCAACAGCCCAGCTGCTGCCTGGGGCGACGAGCTTGCTGTGGCCGCGATCTACCACGACATCGGGAAAGTGGTCGCACCGCAGCTCACCTCGAGCGGGTGGAAATTTCACGAGCACGGGCCTGCAGGCGCGGAGTTCCTTGGCCAGCACGGCCTGGTGCCGCCGCGCGTAGTGGAGGCCATACGCCGGCATGGCTCATATCGGAAACTGCCTTACCCGCCCGATATCGACATCCTGGTCGTCTATTTGGACGTGTGCGATGAGCTGGCCAAATGGTCCGAGCTCAGGTTTCCCCCTGCAGGGGGCGAAAAGCAGCATCGCAACAGGCGCGCCAACCTCGATAAGGCGATAGCCGCAGGCGTGCCCGAGAGCCTTGTGCGCCAGCTGCAAGAGCAAAGCGACCGTATCGCAGACGGCATCGGGCTCGTTTGCGATGAAAGGACGGAACAGTGAGCGTGCAACGACGACCGAAGGGAAGCTATTTCGACCTGCTTACCGTCGACGGGTGCTCGCGCGTTTTCTCCGCGTACGATTTGGGGGACGTGCTGGCAATCGAGTCGTTAATCGTCGAGAACAGCGTTATCGTCAACCTGCTCGAGCGCAGCGAGACCAGCAGGAAGACCGTCGTGCGAACCACAACGGGGTCGTACTTTCTAAAGCAGGTTCCCTGGTATTGCGCCGAGCCTGCGCTCGTTGAATTTTCGGCCTCGTTCGCCAGCGCGTGCGCCGCGGAGGGCCTTCCCGTTCCCGTGGTTCACCGTACGCGCGAGGGCGCACTGTTCGCCGAACACGACGGGGGCCTGTTCACGGTGTCCGACCTGGCCGTCGGCATGGTCTACAGCGGGTCCGCACGGGAGGTTGCCGCCAGCGCCAACGTGCTTGCGCGGATGCACCAGGTGGGGGCTTCGTGCGACTTGCCGGCCGAAAGGCCCACGACGACGACGCGCTGGATAGCCGAGGAGCACATCGAGCTTGCCCGGCGCATCAGCAAGGAGCGCGGCGAGTCAACTCCGGTGTTCGATGCGCTTTGCGGAATGCTGGACACCGTCGAGTGTCCCTCCGCGTTGCAGCAGTATCCCGTCCATGGCGATTTCATCCCGTGGAACATCGCCTACAACGCAGATGGCTCGGTTGCAGCCCTGTACGATTTCGACAATGCGTCCATGGATTCCCGTTTGCACGATGTGGGCGAAGCGCTGGTTGCCTGGGCCGCCCTCGACTTTTCCGGCAAGCACGCCGGGCTTGCCGCCGACATTCGAGGCTCCATCGACGAATCGGTTTCGGCGCAGTTCTTGCAAGCATACGAGCAGGTGGCCCCATTGGCTGCCGAAGAGCGCGAGGCGCTTTGCTCGCATGTGCTGGGGGCGTGGTGGGAGGCTTTGCTGCTTGGATACGTCAAGGGCGAGATTCCCTGCTCTGAGCTGCGCAAACTTGCGGAATTGCCTGCCGCAGTGGAGGAATGGAGCAAACATGTTTTATAGCGATGCGCCCGTTTTGCTCGTTTCCGGTGGAAAGGGCGGCGTGGGGAAGAGCAGCGTCAGCGCCGGAATCGCCAACGCTCTTTGCGCGAAGGGCTTCCGCATGGGCGTGCTCGATGCCGACCTCACCGGCCCCAGCCAATCGGTGCTCTTCCCGGGGGAAATGCGCGCAGAGGGAAGCCTGCTTGTTCCCGCCGCTTGCGGCAATATATCCGTGTGCTCCATGGGTTACCTCTCGGAAGACCCCAGTGCGCTCGTGTGGTCGGAAGACGCCGCGCGCAGTCTGTTCGAACGGTTCCTTTTCAAGACCGAGTGGGGGCGCCTCGATGTGCTCGTCGTCGACCTTCCGCCGACCTCGGGGATGACAACGCGCGTGCTGATGGAGTTCTTCGAGCGCGCTTCCACGGTGTTCGTGACGACGGAGTCGCAGCTGGCCCTGGCGGATTGCCGGCGCGATGTCACGTTCCACCGCAAATTGGAAAACAACGCGGTTGGAATAATCCACAACATGGCATACCACGAGTGCGGCGCTTGCGGCGCGCGGCAGCCCATCGGCGCAAGCGACGAGCTCGATGCATTCGCCCGCGATGCCGGGCTTCCGGTTCTCGCGCGCTTGCCCTACTGCGATACCATTGCCGATGGAGAAGCTCTTGCCGAAGTTGCATCATGCATCGCAGAACGAAAGGAGTTCCTCCATGCCTGAATCTTTGCATGATCGCTGGCGCGATTCCGGCGCCGCGTCCGTATTCGAAAGCCGCGTGGGCGCGCCGAGCACCGTAACGCTTATCAGCGACACGAACAACAACGTGTGGAAGGTTTCGTCCGGCGGCCAAGACTTTGTCGTCAAGGAAATCACCGACCCCACCGTCGATGTCGAAAGCGAAAAGCGCCTGCTCGGGTTAATTGACAACAGCGGCCGGTTTCGCCCGATAATCCACTACGAGCGCATGGAAGAAGCGCAAACGTATATTGCCATCTACCCCTTTATCGAGGGGCAGTCGCTCGACACCGTGGATTTTCGAAACGCCCCGAAAGGCGAGGTGGAAAAGTGGGCCGAGCAGCTGCACGAATCGTTCGAGCTCATTCGCACAGCGGAAACCGTTGAGGGGTTCGGTCGGAGGTCGGTGGATAAGAAGCCGAACTATTCGACCTGGATGGATTTCGTTTTCTGGTACATAGGGAACCAGGCGAACAAGGGCCCGCGCATGGCGGCCCTGCGCTACGACGCGCTCCGGAACGCGTTCGAGCGCTATGCGGGCAGCATCCAGCAAGACGTCAGCGCCCCGAGCCTCGTATGCGGCGATGTCAATCTGAGAAACTACCTCATTACCCCTGAAAACGACCTCGTCTGCATTCACAGCCCCATGCTTTGGCATGGCGACCCGGCGGTGCCGTATGGCGATGCGGCCGTGCACCTGGACTCCAGCTTGCTCGGGGAGCTGTTCCTCGAGCGGGGCGGATATCCGGCGTACCGCATTCATCTTTACGCGGCGTTCAGCGCATTCGCCATCCTCGTTTACATCGAGCGTTTCAACGAAACACCTCTCGAGCAGGCCCTTTGTTGGGGAGGGGTAAGGCCGCTTCTCGACATCTTCGACGACCACCTTGGCCAGCTGGAGTGATGCGAAATGGATCGCTGTTATGGCTTCTCCCGCTATCGCGTGATGCTTCATGCGGACGATGCGCTTCCGTGCGCGTGGATCGACAATTACCTTGCGCCGTTCTTCCGGGTTGCCGCAGAGGGCGCATGCTGCGACGCGGGGCAGCGCATCGCGCAAGAAGAGACTGATGCTAGCTGGACCGTGCACGCCGAAATTTCCGAAAGTCAGATTGAAGAGTGCAAGCGCGCATTCGACGAGCAGAAGGCCGCCGGCCGCGTTGTCGAATTCCCGGAGCTCGCAACCTCGTATGCAATCGTGGGGGAGGGCTTTCTGGTGAGGCAGAGCGACCCCGACACGCTTGTGGCCGAATCGTGGCTTCGCATCGTGCCCGGCAGCCGCATGGTCAGTTTGTACATTAGCCCGGGCAATCCGGAGGCCCCGTATGTCGTGTCGCGCGCCGTCCGGGCCATCATCGTCGGCCAGGCGCTTGCCGATGGCTGGTCGACGCTCCATGCGTCGTGCGTACAGGTGGACGGGTGCGGATTGCTGACCGTCGGCAGCAAAGGCGCGGGCAAGACGGCGCTCATGATGGCGCTTGTAACCCAACGGCATGGCAAATACGTTTCCAACGACAAGCTCCTTGCGAAGCGCATCGATGGCATGCTGCGCGTTCAGGGCCTGCCGCATTCTCCTGCCGTGAAGCTGGACATGCTCGAACGGTACGGGCTTGCGGATGTCCAGACAAGCTACGTGTTCCAGGGCACGTCGACCAAGCGCCGGTTTCTGGTCGACGAGCTGTGCCGCGCCCTCGGAACAACGGTTTCGCCGCAAACGAGCGTGCGGGCAATTCTGCTTCCGCATTATCGTGCCGAGGCCGCAGGGGCTTGCAACCCCGAAGCGCCCGAGCGCGCCATTTCGCGCGGCGTTCATCCGGGTGGCCAGGCCCTGGTCGACCTCGAGGCTGCGCAGACCAACACGATTTGCGAGTTCCAGCCAATTTGGAAGCGCGTTTTCGGCATCGACGAGAGCGTGCGCACCGCTTGGTGGAGCGGCACGGAAATCGTGCAATTCGATTACAGCAACAGTTCGCTTCCGGCCATTGCCCAGGAGTTGTGACGCGTGAACGTTGATGCCGCATATGCGCAGTTCGGAGGCCGCGTGGCCCTCATGTATTGCTTGCGCGAATTGGGGGGCAATGCGGGCATAGACGTCGCTCGCTTCGGCGGCGTCGACCACGAAACGGTGGGGCGGCTCCGCGCGTACGCGGAAGAGGCATGGCAGCAGTTGGGCGATGCGCGTTTGTTCGACGACGCGTTCATCGAGCAGACCCTGGCCCCATTTACGGAGCCGTTCGATAACGGAATAGGGCTGCCCGTGCTCAAGTTGAGCTACTTGGATAATCGAAACCCGGATGCGCTCTCGTTTGCCGGTGTCGGCGCAACGTCGATCCCGCGCAATCAGATCACGTCGCTCTCGCGTTGCTTCTGCGCGACAATCCGCGGCTTGGGCCGCCCGTACGCGCGTTACTACCGAAAGCAGCACCCCGAATTCGAAAGCGATGCCACGGGCCTCATGATCATGGAGCACCTTCCCACGAAGGACATCTGGGGCACCGCGTGGACGCATGGTTCGCAGCTGGTGTTGGAGGTGCAGTCGAAGCTCAGGGGTTCCTATCATGCGCGCATCGCCTCGACCGACGATGCGCGGCGCATTGCAGGGGAGTCCCGCGAGCGCGTGCCGCTGTTCGAGTCGATTCAGCGCATCCGCGCGCTTGCGGCGGACCTTCCGCCTTCCGACATCGAATACTGCATCGACGAGCAGGGGCTGATGCTCTCGCAGTGGCGTCCGATTCCATTGTGCTCGCGCCCTCGCCTGGTTCGGCAATTCGGGTTCGGCCCGGGTGATTGCCCGCCGCCTTATGCGTCTTCGCGCGCGGTGGAAGGCGTGCTGAGGTGCGTCTCCAGATGGGATAACGGCAGCGCCGATGCTTGGGTCGAATGCATTGCGCGGGCCTTGCGGGAAAACGACGTCCTGCTTGTTCGATACGGCCTGGGCTCGACGCCCTGCGCGCCCCAGCAGGCCGGCCGCCCAGCGTGCGTGGATGACCTCGCGAGCCTTTTCGACGTGCTGTACGCTACGTCCGAGGCCGGCATCGCCGAGCTCCCGCCCTTGCTCATAGCGCTCGACAGCAACGTGACGTGGGGGCATTTGCACGCGGTGCTTGCGGAGGACAAGCGCGTGTCGTTTGCGGGGTACGTCTTGCCGCGGCAAGCGGATGAGCTCATCGCGCTTGAGGGCCGCAGCATTCTGGTTGAACCCAATAAGCAAGGTTGGATGGAAGTGCGTGGTGAGCATGCGTCGGTTTAGTCGAAAGAGCCCCGGCGCCACGGTGCCGCACGCGCTTGATCCAGGCGACCTTGTGGCCGTGTTCAGCCCGTCGTGGGCCGGCCCGCATATGTTCCCGTGGCGATTCGAGCGAGGCGTGCGCAAGCTGCGCGCCCTCGGCTTTCGCACGATGGCGTCCGCTTATGCGTGCGCGAACGTAGACGGCAAGGCCGGCACTGCCCGGCAACGTGCCGAGGATTTCGAGGCCCTGTTCTGCGATCCGCACGTCAAGGCGATTATCGCGAGCATTGGCGGCGACGATGCCCGCACGCTCGTCCCGCTCATCGATTGGCGGGCCGTCGCGCGCCACCCCAAGTGGTTCATCGGCTATTCAGACACAACCGCTCTCCAATGCGCGCTCCTCTCGAGGGCGGGTATGGCATCGCTGTATGGCCCGACTGTCATGACGGATTTCGCCGAGCTTCCCGATATGCCCGCGCCATCGGAAGCGTCGTTTCTCGAAAGCGTACGCGGCGATTCGTTTCCTCCTGTTGGGGTTGTCGAACGGCTGTATGAGGAGGGCCCCGATTGGGGCAGCCCGAATGCCCAGGAAACCCCGAGGCGGCCCGTGAAGGCGGCCGCGCCCTTTGTCAGCGGGTCCGGGGTTTCACGGGGCCGCATGGTCGGGGGGTGCATCGAATCGCTTGTCGAACTCGCTTGCGGCAGCGACAGCTGCTTCTCTGCCGGTGCCGGGGACCTGCTGCTCCTGGAAACGTCCAGGCAGCAGCTTTCCACCGAAACGCTGGCGAAGCAGCTCGAAGCGCTTTCTGCTTGCATTGATTTTTCGTCGCTCGAAGGCATCGTCTTCGGTGCCAAGTGCTGGAGCAGCGGCGATTATGAAATCGTGGCAACGCAACTTGCCGATGCATGCGCGGAAGAGCCCGTGCCTTTGGTGGTCGGGTTTCCCCTCGGCCATGTTGCACCCTGCTTGACCGTTGCGTTGGGAACTGAATATCGTCTTGACCTGCTCGACCCGGGTAACCCCAGGCTCATGGCCGCATTGTAAGGAGGGCTTTTAGCTATGCTTGTTGTTCTAATCCAGCCCCGCACGCCCTCGGCGGCGCTCGACTTTCGCTACCGGGGGGAGCACCTGGGCCTCTCGTCGCTTGTTGCCGTGCTTAAAAGAGCCGGCCACCGCGCCATTCAGCTGGACGATGCGCTTGATAAGCGCGACCTGGCTAGTACGTTGCTTATCCTTGAGGCCCTTAGGCCAGACCTCGTCGGCGTCACCGTGCCCGCTCAGACCGCGGCGGGCACGGCCATTCGGTATATCGAGGCAATCCGAAGGGCGCTTCCCCAAACGCCGATATGCACCGGGGGAATCTTCGCCACCGTTGCCTACGAGGAGTTTATGCGCCGCTGCCCTTCGATTGATTATCTTTTGCGCGGCGAAGGCGAGGAGACGCTGCCCGAATTGCTCGACGCGCTCGGCGACGAGCAGAAGCTCAGCCAGGTGGCAGGGCTCTCGTATCGGCGGAGCAATGGCGGCGTTGCCAACAATCCACTGCCGCCTTTGGCGGATGTTACCAAGCTCCCGCCGGTCGACCGCGGCTCCATCGGCCCGCTGATTGCAGAGAACCGACGCGTGGCGCTTTACGCGGGGCGCGGTTGCTACGGTGAATGCTCGTTCTGCTCGCTCCATGCGTTTTGGGGGGCGCGTTGCGTGCGCAAGCGCTCGCCGGAAAGCGTGGTCGAGGAGATGGTCGCCCTTTCCGATATGGGCGTGAGCAAGCTGCGGTTTATCGACGACATCTTCCTCGACAGCTCGGAAGAGTCGAAGCGGTGGCTTAACCGTTTCGAGAGCTTGCTCCAAGCGGAGCAGCGAAGCTTCAACCTGTGGATGCAGTTCCGCGCGCAGGATGTCGATGGGGAAATGCTGAGGCGTTTGGGAAGGCTCGGCTTGAAGAAGATGCTCATCGGCGTGGAGTCCGGCGACCAGAAGAGCCTGGATGCCATGAGGAAGCACACGGATGTCGCCCAGAACATCGAGGCCGTCGAAAAAGCCGTTGCTGCAGGAATTAACGAGGTTGCCATCGGGTTCATCATGTTTCACCCGGATAGCACGTTCGAGTCGATTGGCAACAACCTCGCGTTTCTCGCGCGCATGCCAACGTTCCGCTACAAGAACCTGTTCTCGAAGGCATCCGCATATGCCGGTACGGCCATGTACGCGAGGATTGCCGACGAGGGGCTCGAGATTCCCGGTGAGAACTGGTACGACGTCTGCGACTACTATTTCGTCGATTCCCGCGTGCAGCAACTCTGGGACTACTCGCGCCAGCTGCGCATCGGGTTTGCGCACGGCATTTGGTTCGAAACCGCATTGGACGTGGAAGAGCGCTTCCTGAAGGGCTCGAAGATAGACTATCCGGTCAAGACGGAGCTCCATGCCCTGGGCGCTGAGTTTCGCGCGATGCTCTCGCAGCAGATGCTCGAGCGGTTCCAATCCATTTTCCGCTGTGTTGGCGAGGGCCTTTGCCCCGAGCAGGGCTGCTTCGAGATGCCGCCTGAACTGCTCGAGCTCATTGGCCGCATCCAAGCGTTGCTGCCCATTGCCCAGCAGCAGGTGGGTTTACCGGTTGGATTCAGCATGCCCAAAGAAACGCTCGAGGACATCCTGAAACTGTAGTCTGTGCGGTCTATTGACTATGAAAAATCGTGCATGCTATTCGCAGCAATCAGTTCCGGATTGACCGCGTGAGTTTCGTTTACTGAAGCTCGCGAATTGCCCGAGCCCCCTGTGTAAATGCCAAGCAGTCTTTTCGTGCGGTAAGCACTTTACATAACGCGATCCGCAAACTCCTCCGCCCCTTGCTCGTGCGTTGCCAAGAGGACGGCCGCTCCGTCGTCCACGGCCTTTCGCAAAAGCCGATGAACAATGAGAGCGTTCTCGGCATCGAGTCCCGCCATCGGCTCGTCATAGAGCAGCGCAACGGAATAAGGCACCTGAACCTCATAGAATTCCTGGAGAAAGACGGAGAACTGTTCTGAGCGCGTTGAGCGGAGGGCTTGTAATCGTCGAACCGAATGTACGATCTGGTAGCCAGTGGGCCATAAAATCGCACCTTAGATTCTGCGTTTCCGCAGATAGATGGTTTTACTCCCCATAGGAAAGTCCTTTACTCCCCATATTCTGTGGGAGGGGCTCTTGAAAGGCCGTTTTCAGGGGTGGTAGCCACTTGCCAGAAAACAGGGGCTGGCTACCGCCTGTTTCCGCAGGTAGATGGATTTACTCCCCATACCACGGGCATTTACTCCCCATCACTGGCTACCACCCTGGTAGCCACTTTCTGGCTACCAACTGGCTACCACTCGGATTTGCGATTCTGGGGAATAAATCTGGACATGGCAGCACGTGCTGATACGATATGGACGAGAAAGCACCGTTTGGAAATGTTGGAACTATAGAGTGGGAATAGTTTCAGCACATTATGGTGAGGTTCTATCTGGTCGTTTTACGTGATTCCCAGTGGCTTTAGCGCGTTGAAGCCATCGGTTTTGCACCGCTAAGCCGCTTGATTTCCGTTGCTCTCAGGGGTCTCTCAAGTGCGAGGATGACGACTTGCTCACCATAATGTGCGGTAAGGTCCCAGATTTGTGCAGCAGCTCTGCTGAGTAGCTGCGTCACGCCGGGATCTGCTCACCTTGAAGCGCTCGCAGAAGATCCCGGTCGTCAGCGCTGTTACAAATCCAGGCTGTCAGGATTGAGCAAGAATTGCTTGATGCCCATTGTGACGATGCCGTTGTCGTCGCGCGATACCTTCTGGCTTCCTCCGACCACGATAATCTTCTTGAATGAATCGGGCACACTTACAAGGGGACGCTCTTCCTGCACGCGTTTCTCCTCGTCAGACAGCATGAAAGCGCTTTGGATGTAATAACGCCTACTGCCCTCATTAGCGACGAAGTCGATCTCGATTTGCTTCCGGTCGTTCCCCTCTCGGATCTCCACGATGCCAACGTCCACCGTGTAGCCTCGCGAGACAAGTTCGTTGTAAATAACGTTCTCCATTATGTGGGTTGGCTCCTGTTGGCGGAAATTCAGACGCGCGTTCCTCAATCCCACATCCTCAAAGTAGTACTTGAGGGGACCGCCGATGTATTTCCGCCCCTTCACGTTGTAGCGTTTAGCCTCCCCGATCAGGAAGGCGTCCTCGAAGTATCCGAGATACTTCCGTATAGTGGGAGCGGACAGGGTGACTCCCTTAACGCTCTTGAAGGTCTTCTCGAGCTTGTCCGGGTTGGTGAGCGAGCCGGTTGCGGATGCAATGACGTCCACGAGCTCTCCCAGTTCGCCGACATTTCTCACGTTGTGCCTGTCTATGACGTCGCGAAGATAGACCTCCTCGAAAAGCCCCTGGAGGTATGCGGCTTTCTCCCGGTCGTCAACGAGGGTCGCGGCATACGGCATGCCTCCGTAGGTCATGTAGTCATCCCAGTCGTCGTCCCAGTCTTGGCCCATAGCCGCGTGGTACTCGGCGAATGAGAGCGGATGCACTCGCACTTGGTCGCCTCTGCCCCGAAACTCGGTGATGATGTCGCTCGAGAGGAACTTCGAGTTGCTACCAGTGACGTAGACGTCCAGGTTCTGGATGTGCAGGAAGCCCAGCAGCACGTCCTCGAACTCGTCCATGAGCTGGACCTCGTCGAGCAACACGTAATGCTGCCCTTTGCCCACCCTCTCGCGGACGTATGCGTTGCAGTTGTCCGGGTCTCGCAACGCCTTGTTCTCGCGTCCTTCAAGCTGGACGTCGATGATGTGATCGCGCGGAACGCCGCACTCGAGCAGGTGCTCCATGAACAGTTCGAAGAGCAGGTAGGATTTGCCGCACCTTCGCACGCCGGTAATGACTTTCACCATGCCGTTGTGCTTGCGCGCGATCAGCTTGTCCAGGTACATATCCCTTTTGATTCTCATGCGTTCCTCTGTTTCCGAAATGTTCCGCAACGGCAAATTCCGAAAATATTATACTGCGCCAAAGTAACTTCGAGCATCTTGGGTGGCATTTTATTGATGGTTTGAATAAACACATCTTTATGCCCCTAATCCGCCTTTCTGGCGTTTCTCTCCCTGTGCATGGGGCGGATTAGCGAACTTGGCAGGTTTGAATAGCTCGAAGCCAAAGCGCTTGCCCACAATGCTGTTCAGTTGCTTGCGCACGTCGTTGATTTCGCGTTCGACTGCATCAAGCCTCTCAGTCGCGTGCTTCAGGGCATCGAGCGCGTCCATGCTGTCAGCTTCATCCCGTCTCAGGTAATAGGCAATCGCATTTAGCGCATGAATTCCCTGGTTGTAGTGATACCCGAGTCTTTGCAACTGTGCGGCGATTCGGCCTGCCCCCCAGCGGTCTATGACGAAGAGGTCGGATTCGTCCTCCATGCCCTCATCAACCATACGCAGTGGGAGGTTAATGAGCATGCGCATGTAGTCGGTCTGTGTCATGCCAAACTCCTCGCATCGGCGTTTCAGGAGGGCTTTGTCCTGCGGGGAGATTCGTATGTCAAGCCTGCAAAGTTGTTCGGTCATCGTATTCCTTTCAGCTTAGGGGCGCGGGGCGTTCCCCCGCATGAGCCGCAAACCCGGCTTGGGCATTACGGAGCCAAAGCCGGCAGTTGGAAAAGCGGCGAATGCGGGGGCAGACCTTCCTCCAAATGTCCCGCCCATTCCGAATCGGCCAGACGCTGCTCTGTACACTTGCTGTACTGAGCAGGCTACTTGCTAAAATGCCGATTCGGAGCTCTATGCCAGTACTGCTGTACGGCATAGGCTGCTTGCTAATCTGCCGTGCGCTGTACCGGTGAAGGCTGCCCTATGACGGCAAGGCGGCAATGACGGGCTTATCGACACATCCCCATCCGTCATCTGACGGCATTGAGGATATGTCTGATTTGCCGTCCGGGCCGTCATTTGCGTCATGTTCGATCAGCTCGAGTCGAATCGTCCTGGCGGCGCCCGTCCGTTCTCTCACGCATTTGATTCCCCGACCCGTCAGGTAATCTCGGTAGGTGCCCAGGTGTCTGCCCAGGACGCTGCTCCTGACCGCCCCGCAATCCAACAGCCCCAGGAGTTCGCTTGCCGTCAGATTACTGTAGTCAAGCCCACGGTCATTTGCCCACTGTTCCAGACTCTCCTGGTTCATCGTAGTCGGGAAAATCTGGTCAAGAGTCCAGTCCATCTGCTTGTACAGGCCCCAAATGGCGGACGCGGCGGTGGCAAAACGGATATAGGTTTCCGTGCCCTGGCT
>CADAKR010000004.1 GCA_902788545.1 uncultured Coriobacteriaceae bacterium | reverse complement strand
GAATGCGCGCACAACCGCTTTTCCCGAGACGGAAAGGGAATGAAAACGAGCGGTCGACCGTTCGCCTAGCCCCGTGAAACGTTCGCATCGACGCCAGCATCTGCGGTGGAAAAAGCCTGACGAATCTGTATAATTCACTAGGACTATGCCTAGGAGTGGGCCTAGTTGCTTATTGGAGTGGTCGGTTCCGCTCGGAACCGAATCGTAGGAGTAAGAGGAGAGGGGAAAGCATATGACGCAAGTCGACATTCATGCTCCCGGTGTAGAGGTGAAGAAGAGCGCATGCTACTTCTGCCACGCCAACTGCGGCGTCCTCGCTTACGTGAAAGATGGCGATGTCATCAAGATCGAAGGCGATCCGAACTACACCAACCTGGGCGGTTTGTGCTGCCGTGGCAACATTGCCCTGAAGCACGTGAACCACCCGGCGCGCATCAACCATTGCCTGAAGCGCGCAGGCGAAAAAGGCGAGAACAAGTGGGAGCAGATCCCTTGGGATCAGGGCATCCGCGAAGTCGCCGAGAGGCTGAACCAGATCAAGGAAGAAAGCGGCGCCGAGGCGGTCGCCACCGCCGGCGGTACGACGCGCACCGACGACTACGCGCGCCGTCGCTTCTTCAACATCTTCGGTTCCCCGAACAGCTTCCACAATGCGTTGCTGTGCTGGATCCCCACCTTCATGGTCGAGACGTGCGTGTCCGGCTGGTCTCCGTTCGAGACCGACCTGGGCCAGTCGAAGTGCGTCATCCTGTGGGGCATGAACCCCGGCGCGTCCACGCTGCCCGGCATGCATGGTTACATGGACCTGCAGATCGCGGGCCTCAAGGTCATCGTCGTCGATCCGCGTTACTCCGAGACCGCCGCGAAGGCCGACTTGTGGCTGCCGCTGCGCCCGGGTTCCGACACGGCGCTGGCGCTGGCCATGCTGCACACCATCATGTATGAAGGCATGATGGACTTCAACTTCGTCACCACCTGGTGCGACGGCTTCGACGAGCTGTTCGACCACATGGCGCAGTACACGCCCGAATGGGCCGAGCCCATCACCTGGCTGCCCGCCGACAAGATCCGCGAGGCTGCCAAGATGTACGCCATGAACCGCCCGTCGAACATCCAGTGGGGCTGCACGTGGGACCAGCTGGGCCCCGACTCCGTGTCCGGCTCCCATGCACGCGCCCTCATGCGCGCCGTCACCGGCAACCTCGATTGCCCCGGCGGCGACCTCATGCCCGGCCCGTCCATGACCTTCCTCACCGACGAGGAGCTCGAGGCCAACGAGCTGCTGCCGCAGGAACAGCGCGACAAGCAGATCGGCTCGAAGTTCTTCAAGCTGACGTCGTGGCCCGGCTACTCTAAGGTTGCCGAGTGCTGCAACGCCACGTGGGGCAAGGCACCCACGACCGAGTGGATGTGCGAGGCCCACGGTCCGTCCGTGTTCCGTGCCATCCTGACGGGCGACCCGTACAAGGTGCGCGCCCTCATCATCAACGCCACCAACCCGGTTTCGTGCTACGGCGACTCGAAGATGACGCTGCAGGCCCTGAAGTCCTGCGAGTTTTTGGTCACCGTCGACTACTGGATGACCACGGCGGCGTTCTATTCCGATTACATCTTCCCGCCGGCCGGCGCCCTCGAGCGTCCCATCATGCACACCAACTACGGCGCGACCGACTCCATTCAGTGCTCGCAGCGCGCCATTCAGCCGAAGTTCGATCGCCACGACGACTACACGTTCTGGAAGGAACTCGGCCTGGCATGCGGTCAAGACCCCGAGCTTTGGCCGTGGGAGACGGAAGAGGACGTGTACTACGACGTCATCAAGCCGCTCGGCTACCCGGTCGAGACCTACGACGAGTTCGTCGAGAACTATCGTATGTTCTTCCCGCCGCAGCAGTTCAAGAAGTACGAGAAGAACGGCTTCTGCACGCCGTCGCGCAAGGTCGAGCTGAACTCCTCCATCCTGCGCGAGCTCGGCTACCCCGGCATGCCCGTCTATCACGGCTGCGCCGAGAGCCCGGACACCACCCCCGAGTTGCTCGACGAGTACCCGATCGTGCTCACCACGGGCGGCCAGTTCATGCCGTACCATCACTCCGAGCAGTTCAACATGCCCACTCTGCGTTACCTGTACCCCGATCCGTACTTCACGATCCATCCCGACCTTGCCGAGAAATACGGCATCGAGTACGGCGACTGGACGTGGATCGAAACCCGCCGCGGCCGCATCCGCATGCGCGCCAACGTCGAGAAGGCCATGGACCCGCGCGCCATTTGGTGCCCGCGTGGTTGGTGGTTCCCCGAGCGCGACCCGATGGAGGACCCGGAGGCTCCGTTCGGCTGCCTGCAGTCCAACGTCAACGTCCTGACCTCGGTCGACAACGAGCACTGCGACCCGATCGGCGGTTCGTGGGCCAACCGCGGCCTGCTGTGCAAGATTTACAAGTGCACGGCTGCCGACCTCGAGATGAAGGCCGACACCCGCTGGTCTATCCCGGGTTCGTCGCCCGTCAAGTCCACCAACCCCGAAGAGGCCATCCAGGTCCTGCCTTCCGATCAGCCGCTGGCGTTCGATCCCATCCCGTGGGAGGAGCCGGTGTGCCCGCGCGAGGTCCCCGAGGGCCTGAAGTGGGACTGGCACCGCGACAAGATGGTCCAGCCCGGCACGTACTACGAGTACGACGAGGAATCCGGTTGGCTGGTCGACCCGAAGACGCAGAAGTACTACGACTTCGAGCGCAACGAGGTTCCGTTCCTCGCCGGTAGGCGCGTGTTCCCCGGCATGACCGCCGAGGCTGCTGGCGTCGCCGTTCCCGAGGGCTTCATCTGGAACCAGGAAGGCGGCTACGTCACCAAGGAAGGCGCGCAGTTCGCCGACAAGCTGTACGACGATTCCGGCTGGATGGTCGGCATCAACGACGGCGCGTTCTACGACGCTTGGTACGGCTACCAGTACAACGCCGACGCCAACGAGCTCGTCGACACGGCCACCGGCCAGCGCTACGACATGGAATACAACCCCATCTACGAGGTTGCCGGCTACCGCGTGTACCCGGGTACCGCCGAGGCGCCCTACGCCCTGCCCGAGCAGGTCGTGTGGGATGCCGAAAAGGGCTATGCCACCGTTCCGGGCGAGATCGGCGAAGGCAAGATCTACGACCCCGAGTCCGGCTGGCTGGTCGGCATCGACGACAGCTGCTGGTACGAGATGTACTACGGCTACGCCTACGATCCGACGGACAACACGCTCGTCGACAAGAAGACGGGTGCTCGCTACACCATGGAATATGCGCCCATCGCGGTTGAGGCTGAAGCTGAAGCCGAAGCTGCCGAATAGGAGAGGGGGATTAAATGACGCGTTATGCAATGGCCATCGACCAACGTCGATGCATCGGCTGCCATTCCTGCTCGGTTGCGTGCCGTACTTGGAATGACCTCCCGATGGATATCATCTACAACCCCGTCCTCGGCGGCGTCGTCGAGGGCGAGTGGCCCAACGTCCACCGCAACTACGTTCCCACGCTGTGCATGCACTGCAAGAATCCCGAGTGCGTGCCGTGCTGCCCAACCGGCGCATCGCAGCAGGACGAGGACGGCGTCGTGTGGGTCGACTACAAGAAGTGCATGGGCTGCAAGGTGTGCGTGAACGCCTGCCCGTACGGCATGCGCGACACGTCGCACACGGTCCGTCGCTTCGACGAGTACGTCCGCAAGTGCACGTTCTGCAAGGAACGCCGCGAGATGGAGCCCGACAAAGATCCGTATTGCGTGCAGACCTGCCACCAGAAGGCCCGCATCTTCGGCGACATCGACGATCCGAACTCGGCGATCTCCCGCCTCATCAACCGCTCGGATACGTTCCGCCTGCTCGAAGAGCTCGGCACCGACCCGCAGATCTACTACATTCCTGCGTTGGGAGGTAAGCGATAATGGATAAAGTTACCTACCAAAAAGAAAACATGAACCCCCAGTACCCGCATCATTACTGGGAGTATCCCATCGCGATTTACCTGTTCCTGGGCGGCCTCGGCGGCGGCATCCTGTTCCTGTCGTGGGTCCTGTCGGCGTTCGTGTTCCCGGGCATCGACCTGACCCAGGCTTTCATGCTTCCGAACTTCGTGGCGCTCATCGCCATCGCCATCGGCCTGTTCTTCCTGGTGTTCGAGCTTGGCCAGCCGCCCGTGTTCTACCGTGCGTACGTCACCGCGACCTCCATCATCAAATGGGGCGCCGTGCTGCTGACCATCGCCTCGTTCGGTGACCTGTTCTGGCTGCTGGGCAACTGGTCGCCCGCCACGCCGGTCCTGGGCTTCCTCAGCGTGTTCAACTTCCTCGGCGGCCTGAGCGGCATTTGGCTGGCGGCTGCTGGCATCTCCGGCTTCGGCATCATGGTCTACACCGGCGTCATGCTGTCCACCCTGAAGGCGCATGCCTTCTGGTCGACGCCCGCCCTGCCGGTGCTGTTCACCATCTCGGCCCTTTCGACCGCTTGCGCCGGCATCATGCTGCTCATGGGCGGCTGGCCTGGCGTTGCGGCTGACATGCACGCGGCCCACGCGGTGCACGAGCTGCTGCACACCTGCGACATCGTGCTGGTGATCGCCGAGATCACGGTTCTGATGATCATGGTGCTGTCGTTCCTCGGCGCCGGCAACCGCACTCAGCAGCGTGTTGCGAAGCGCTGGGTGAAGGGTTCCACCGCTCCGATCTTCTGGGTTGGCATGATCGGCATCGGCCTGGTCATCCCGCTCATCTGCAACTGCTCCGGCGTTGCCGGCCTCGCCACGCTCGCCAGCATCCTGGTGCTGTGCGGCGGTTGCCTGCTCCGCTTCCTGTGCGTGTGGTCCGACGACCGTCAGCCCCTGCCCGACGAGAACCGTTACTACTTCCGCCTGAAGACGGCCGATCCGCGCTTCATGACGGAATGGTACAAGGAGGGCAAGGACCTCGAGCGCGGCCAGACCTGGGCTCCCAAGGAGAACCTGTTCTAATCTGGCGCGACATACGCTCTGCAAGAACCCGGCTTTTGGCCGGGTTCTTTTTTGCCTAGCCCACTGGTTTGGGGGCATATCCCATTTCAACCGCATCAGCATGTGGTGCGTTGGCATTCGCAGAAGCGCAATTCGCCGCGCCCGCTGACCTGATTGCGCATTCTACCTCAGCCGCATCAACACGCGCTGCGTTCGCCCTCGTGAGACGCGAATCATCGCGCCCGCTGCGGCGTCGGATGGTTTCCGCATTGCAGCAATAGCGTATTCCTGTGCGGTAACGCCGATTTTGGACTGCGCAGAGTTTTCATGTCAGGTTTCGCCGTTACTGCAATCGATTTTTGGCTTTTTTTCGGCGTTACTGCAACGGGATGATTCCATCGCCGCAGGTCAGCGGCGAGGTCTTTTCGAAATTCCATAGCAGTAACGCAGAAACATGCCATGAAATCCTGCGAAAGGCGGAAAAGCTCGTAACTGCGGTGAGAAAGGGCGGTTACTGCAACAGGAATACACCGAAACCGCAATGGGGGGCGGGTGCGATTTGCTACGCCCGTTGCGGGACGCGTGGGAAACGCGGGTTGGCACGGTCGTGATTCGAATTGGTGACTGAAAGCGAGGGTCCTGCTGCGCTAAAGGCCGTTGATGATGGAATCGCAGGCGCTGAGGATGGCTCGGTTGCCGGGGAAACTGGTGCGGAGCAGCTTGATGTAGGGTGCGGCGGCCAATGGGGCGTGGGCGTTCGTCAGGCCGAGGGTGGCTCGCGCGATGAGCGTGTTGCGCATGCGGTCGGTCATCGGGGGAGCGTTGGCGCTTTCGGTGATGGCATGCGCCTCGGTGAGGTTGGCGAGCGCGAACGCCTGGGGAGGCGCGCCGTCGGATAAGGCTTTCACGTAGTCGAGCGCTTTGGCCATGTGCGGGCCCGGAAGCGTTGCGGCGCAGATGAGCAGCGCATCGGATTCCTGCTGGCGCCCCAAGCGCTTGAAGAGCAAGGCCAAGTCGAAGAGCAGCTTCCCGCGGTCGGCTTCGTCTGCTGCCGCGCGCAGCCCGTCCATGATGACGTTGGCGGCTTCGGCGTGGCGACCACGGTTGGCAAGTACGTCCGATTTCAGGGAGTAGCCTACGTGCATCGTCGGGGCCAGCGCGATCAGCTTGTCTGCTTGCGCTTCCATGCTGGTGAAGTCGCCGATGCCGCGGTACAGCTGGGCCAGCTCGCGCCGGGCGTGGAACAGGGCGCTTGGCGCGCGGTAGTAGTACACGTCGGGGAGGGTGGTGGGCTCGTCTTCTTCGAAGCTGAGAAACGCCTCTGCATCGGCGGCGATGCTCAAATCTTCGTCGAGCAGGATGACCGCCGCTCGTTGCAGGGCGGTTTCGCAGAACAGCGGACGGGCGCCGGGTTGGTCTGCAGGCGGGGCTGATGTTCCTTCAAGCTCGTCGACGAGGCCCTCTAGGCGCGCGATGGCGGCAATTTTGATGTTGGCGGAATCATCGCGGGCCTCGTTGATGATGTCCGCCCCGCCGCCCCAGTAGCCTGATACGTCGATGTCGCACACGCGCTTCGCATGGAAAAGCCGCTGCATGTCGTCGGGAAGGACCCGTTCGTCTTCGGAAGGGGCCATCCTGCAGCCTGCGAGCGCACCCGATGGAAGGGGCTTGTCCCCGCTGAGGCGGTACTCCGCTCGCGCCGACGCCAACACGGTTTGCGTCGCGGCGGGGTAGAACCTCAAAGCGGGGTCGGACACTTTGCCCGCATCAATCGCCAGCAGCGTTTCGTACACGAATTGGCGGCGTTCGAACGCGCACGAGACCAGGGGGCGCCCCCGCTCGTCCAAGCCGACGACGAAGGCGTGCTGGACCGGCCTTCCAGACCCGAAGCAGGTTGCGGCGATGAGGGCGGCAAGGCGCAGGCAGTACACGATGCGGGCGGCTTGCAGCAGGTCGGCGGCAGGGCCGTCCGTCGTGCCTTCGCCAGCTGCCGTCGGGAAACTCGAGATCGGCGGCACGGCGAAGCGCACTGCAGCGGTGTTGCGGCTCAGGTCGCAGTCGAAGCGGGTGTCTGCGCGCAGCGAAGTCCACAGGTTGCCGAGCGCCGACGCCAGGCGCGTGCGCACGTCCCATTCGCTCGAATGGGGACCCTTCACGCCGTAAACCCGCTGGTTGCTGTTGGCAAGCAGCGTGCTTTGGTAGCACAAATGCGCGATGCTTGCCACGCAGTCGAGCATGCGCCAGTCGATTTCGCGGAAGTACGCTTCGGGCGATTCTTGCAGGAGGGAGGCGGGCGGCAGGATGACGTGCGACCCGCGCAGCGGATTGCTCCAGAGCGGGTAGTCGAGCCCCTGTATCTCGTAGATCTCGCGCTGCAGCGTCGCCTTCGACACGCCCCGCTCGGGCGTGTGCGACCCGATGCCACATGTCAGCGCGCTGCTCACGCCCAGCAAGCGGTTGATCGTGTCTTCGATGGCACGCAGGGGCTTGCCGTCCTTGATCCAGGGGTTTGCCAGAAGGCGTACGAGCTGCCCGTCTGCAATCCTCTCGATGCGCGCGTCGAGCGTGCCCGTCTCGGTTGCTTCCACGATGCCCGCGCTGCGCAAGGCCGATCCTGCATAGCGTTCGAACGACTCCGCTGATGCGTCGTCGGCCCTCAGGGCGAGGGCGCGCATGGCGGCTCCGACGTCGTCTGCGCCCAGCAGCGACTCCATGACCGTTTGCGCTTTGTGTGCCTCCCATGTTTGCATGGTCTCAGTGTAACCGTCCCCTTGCCCTTGCGCATCACCGCATCGCGACGAGGTGGCTGCAACCCCGCGCTGCTTGCTACAATGGTTGCAGACGAGAAAGGTGCATTCATGGACGAATATGTGTTTGAAGACGTGATTGCCGGCTCTACGGTGACGTGCACGTATCCGGGCCTGGAAACGGTGAAGGCTGCACGTGGCGAATCGGCCGATTGCACGTCGGTGTTCTTCCCCGGCTGCTCGTTTATCAACTACGCGCTGCCGCTTGTGCAATCGACCTACGGCCTTTTGCTCGAGGCTGGCGAAGTCGAAGGCGTATCGCTTCTCTGCTGCGGCAAGATCCTCGATTTCGAAGCTGATGGCGGTTCGTCCCGCGCGGCGTTCGAGCAGCAGTTCCGCGACCATATCGCCGGCACCGGCATCAAGCGCATCGTGGCGGCGTGCCCCAATTGCGTGGCCGCCTTGCGCAAGCTGCTTGCCCAAGACGAGGCGACGGCGGCCATCGAGGTCGTGCCGCTGCCGAAGGTGCTTGTCGAGAAGGGCTACCGGATTGATCCCGCCACTGCCGCCTCGATGGCGCAAGCCGACCCGCGCGTTGCAGACGATGCGCAGATAACGTTTTGCCCCAAGGATTCGTGTCCCGACCGCGCCACGGGCGAGTTCGCCGACTCCTTGCGCGCCATCATGCCCGACGAGATCATGGTCGAGCCGAAGTTCGCCCGCAAGCGCTCGTATTGCTGCGGGTCGCGTCCCCGTGCCGCCGGCCATTACGACCTGGGCGACAAGATGGCCCGCCGTCATGGCGAACAAGCCGGTGAAGTGGGGGCAAACGCCATCGTAACAGCGTGCATGAGCTGCACGTTCTCGCTGGTCGGCGCAGGTTGCTCGGTGCCGGTGTTCCATTACCTCGAGTTGCTGTTCGCATGGAACATCCCGTGGTATCTGGCCGATGGTTATATGAAACTGCGGTTCCTCTTCGACGACGCCGACACCAACCGTGATGTCCGGTCGTTCAAGGGCATCGGTTAACGGACGGAAGTGGGCCCATGATCGAAATCAAGCCGACGAACTGCCATTTCTGCGGATACTGCTGTGCGTTTCTGGCGACGGTGGAAGATGGCCGGGTCGTCGATTTGAAGCCCGATCCAAAGCGCTACCCGTACGACGACCGCATCCTTGCCGGGTGCAGGCGCTGGCGCATGAACCTCGACGTGCTCGACTCGCCACGACGCGTGAACCATCCGCTGCGGCGCGTGGGCGAACGGGGCTCGGGTGTGTGGGAGCGCGTCAGCTGGGACGAGGCGCTCGACGACATCGCAGGCCGGCTTGCCGCCCTGCGCGAAGAGCATGGTCCCGGCACGCTGGCTTCCATGATCGGCGGCCCGCATGCGTCGTTTTGGCCGCTTCACCGTTTCATGAACCTGTTCGGCAGCCCGAACAACATGGGCATCGGGCAGATTTGCTGGAACCCGCGCATATGGATGGATACCATCACCTTCGGCTGGACGGTCGAGCTCGACATCCGCCCGGGCGTGACCCAATCGCTGTTCGTGTGGGGCACTAACCCGGCGCAGTCGGACAACTCGCAGTTGTGGCAGACAATCCGCGCGGTGGGGAAGTCGCCTGACATGGCGCTCGTGTGCGTCGACCCGCGCTGCACGCAGGTGGCGGCCATAGCCGATTTGTGGTTGGCGCCGCGTCCCGGCACCGATTGCACGCTGGCGCTGGCGATGTTGCACGTCATCTTCGAAGAGGGGCTCCAAGACCAGGCGTTCATTGACGAGTGGTGCCACGGGGCCGACGAGCTCGCCGAGCACGTGAAGCCCTACACGCCCGCGATGGCGGCTCAGTTCTGCGGTGTTCCCGCAGATGACATCGTGCGAGCCGCCCGCCTGTTCGCGCGGGGCCGCACGGCACTCGTGAGCGGGCGCGGCATCGACCAAACCGGCAAGTCGGTTGCCCCCACGCATCGCGCCATCTGCTGTTTGCGCGCCGTGACGGGCAATGTCGACAGGGAAGGCTCGTGCATCCTCGCCGAAGCGAGCGATTTCACAAGCGAGGTTGCCTTCGAGCTGAGCGACCTTGTGGAAGATGAGGTGCGGGGTCTTTGCCTGAACACGCCGTTTGCGCCCCTGCAGTGCTTCGACGGTTACGACCTCGTGAGAGAACAGACTGAAAAGCTCGGCCGGCAACTTCCCATGCGTTACATGACCTCGGCAAGCCCTGATTTGGTGTTGCGCGCCATGGAGATGGGCGAGCCATACCGCGTCAGCGCCCTCATCGTAAACGCCACCAACCCGCTGCTCACCTACGCCGACACGAACCGCGTGTTCAAGGCGCTCAAGGGGCTTTCGCTCATCGTCGTGCTCGATTACTACATCACGCCGACCGGCGCGCTCGCCGATTACGTCCTGCCCTGCGCGGGCGCCATCGAGCGGCCCATCTTTCAGATCCATGGCGGCGTTGCCAACATGGGCTATGGCGGGCCGGCAGCCGTCGAGCCGTACTACGAGCGCAAGACCGACTACGACATCTTCCGCGCGCTGGGCCAACGGCTCGGCCAGGCGCAGCATTGGCCTGACGCGACGCTTGCCGACGCATTCGCCACGCAGCTTGCTCCCACGGGTTGGACCTGGGATGACTATTGCCTGTTCGGGCTGTACCATGTGCCTCCGGCTGCCGAGAAGCACCTGCTATGCGGCGCCGACGGCAAGCCGCAGGGTTTCGCGACCACGACGGGCAAGATCGAGCTTGCCAGCGAACTGCTTCCGAAGCTCGGCGGCCAACGCCTTCCCGAACAGGGGCCGTTCATGCGGCTTTGCTCGTCCGAGCTCGTCGAACGGCTCGAGGAGCGGGGAGCGCGCCATGTCGTGATGCTCACAGGCAGCCGCAAGCAGCCCTACAACGCCTCGATGTACCTGGATAACGAGAAGTTCCGCGCATCGTCGCCACGGCCTGTTGTCGAGGCCAGCCAGAAGATGGCGGCGCAGCTCGGCTTGGAGCCGGGCGATACCGTCAAGCTGACAACCGACCAGGGCGAGGCTCGTTTCACCTTCGCCATCGCCAAGATGCGCGACGACGTCATCAACATCGACTACGGGTGGTGGCACCCTGAAAACGGTGTGCCGTGCGCCCCTGATTTCGGCGGCATTTGGGAAAGCAACGTGAACACGCTGACAAGCTGCGAAATGCAAGAGCCGCTCATCGGCACCTGGGCCTACAACGCAATAGATTGCATGGTCGAGAAGTGCGATGAGCCCCTGACGTGGTAGACGTCAGCTGGGTTGAGGTACAATCCACTAGTTGCCTTTATCGGGATGCGTCCCGTTCAAACGAAAGGAATGCCATGGGTGAAAAGAAAGTTGCGCTGCTCATTTTCACAAAGCCGCCGCTGCCGGGCCTCGTGAAGACGCGCATGACGACCGAATACGGTGGATTTCTCACGATGGAGCAGGCGGCGGGCTTTTACCGCAACTGCTTCTTCGACGTGTGTGAGATGGGCATGCAGGCGCTTGCTGAACTTGAGGAGCAAAACGAACACATGAGGGCGGAAGACCCGTCGGTCGACAAGATCGCCTACGATTTCTTCCTGTCGACGACGCCGCCGGAGCGCCTCGACGAGGTGAAGGGCATGTTCGAGAGATTAGGCCCCTGGCAGAGAGAGATCAACTACATCACTGACCGGGGATCTTCGTTCGACGAGCATTTCAACGACGCTTGCCAGCAGCTGTTCGACCTCGGTTACGAGTCGTTCGTGGCGATTGGCGGAGACGTGCCGACGATGCCGAAGAACCACATCAAGCAGGGCTTCCAATGGCTCGACTACTTCCAGTCTATCGGCAAGCCCGGGTTCGTGTACGCGCCGTGCCAGGAATGCGGGACGTCGCTGGTGGGATACAGCTACAACACGCCCATCGACCACACGGGCGTCTACTACAACATGGACGGCCGGCCGGCGCTCGACGGCTATCTCGAGAAGCTGAAGGAAGGCGATATTCCCTCTGCGTATTTCGATCCGGTGGCCGACATCGACGAGGTCATGGATTTGGCGCATGCCATCTCATGCGCGAAGGCGATTGCCGAGGCCTCCAAGTACCAAGACCTGTTCGTGCCTCACCGCATGCTGGCTTGGATCGAGTTCATGGGAATCCGCGCTACCACGCCGCCCAACGACAACCACGACCCGCGTGATTATCTTGACGGCGAATCCGCCGAGCTGTCGGATGAAGATCGCCAGCGTATCGCGAAGGGTATGACGGCCATCCGCGATGTCCAAGCTGCGGAAAACGCCTACGAGGCGGGGAAGTACGAGTAAGCGAGTGGGCTGATGGTGCCGGATGTGCCGAAACGAACCAAAAGGGGATACTCCCTTTTTGGCTCTTTTTAGCTCAAAACGAACCAAAAAGGGAGTATCCCCTTTTGGTTCGTTTCGGCACATCCGGTTCTTCAGCCCTTTGACCAGGCGGGAGAGAACAGGCGATGACCGAACACCTTCACGACACGCTGGCGTTGTGCCCCGAGTGCCTGAAGACGCTCAAGGCCGATGTGCGTGCAACCGAAGACAAGGCGGTGTGGATGTACCGCACCTGCCCCGACCATGGTGAGTTCGCCACGCGCATCTGGCCCGATGTCGATCACTACCGGTGGCTCACCGCACAGGCCATGCCCAAGACGGCGCCGTGCAACACCATTCCCGCCACGGCTCCATGCCCGTTCGGCTGCGGCACGTGCTCGCGTCATGAACGTCGAGGCACCCTGCTCGAAATCGAGTGCACGTGGATGTGCAACCTGAAATGCCCCGTGTGCTTCATGAGCGCCGATACCGAGGAGCACGACCCGACGATCGAGGAGATCGGCGCCATGTACGACGTCATCGCCGATGCTGTCGGGACCGATGGCGCCGTGCAGTTGACCGGCGGCGAGCCCACATGCCGCAAGGATCTTCCCGAGATCATCCGCATGGGCCGCGAAAAGGGCTTCTGGGGTATCGAGCTGAACACGAACGGCCTGGTCATCGCCTCGCGTCCCGGTTACCTGGAAAAGCTGCGCGATGCGGGCGTCACGGGCTTGTTCCTGTCGTTTGACGGCTTGACGGGCGATGTGTACGAGGCCACGTGCGGCCGCGACATCCTCGACGTGAAGCTGCGCTGCGTCGAGCGCTGCCGCGAGGCGGGCGTTCAGGTGGTGCTTTGCATGACCATCCTGGCCGGCGTGAACGACGACCAGCTCGGCGACGTGTTGCGCTTCGCACAAGAGAACTCCGACGTCGTCGCTGGCTTGGCCTTGCAGCCCGCGTTCACGTCGGGTCGCTTCAACGCGCGCCAGGCGCAGGGGATGACGGCGGGCGACACCATCTTCAAGCTGGCCGAGCAATCCCAGGGCCTCATCGATGTCGAGGACATCTGGCCGCTCGGTTGCTCCAATCCGCTGTGCGACACGGGCGTGTTCCTCGTGAAGGGGCCGGCGCCGGCGGGCGTGCCCGAACATGAAAGCGGCTTTTGGCCCGCCACCAAGTACCTCACGACCGACGAGTACCACGAGGCGTACAGCCCCGACAGTCCTCAGGGATCGGTCTTCCTCGACATCCTGGCGAAGAAGGGCGTCTATGTTGCCGATGGGCTTTCTATCGTCATCATGGACTACATGGACGCTTACACGATGGACATCCAGCGCCTGCGCGAATGCTCGATGATGGTCACGGTTCCGTCCGGCCTGGCCATCCCGTTCTGCTCGTATCATCTCACCGATGCGAAGGGCTGCCGCGTGTACCCGCCCTGGATGAAGGAAGAGCTGCGTGGCGGCAAGGTCGACAACGACCTGGTCGTGAAGTACTTGCTGGGAGGCGACGATGGCAAGTGAGGTTTCGTATTCCATAACGGTTAACCGCGATGCGTGCGTCAAGTGCGGGCTGTGCGTGAAGTTCTGCCCGACCGAGGTGTACGAATTCGACGACGGGCCCCAAGCTGTGCACCCAGAATGGTGCTGGGGCTGCGAGACGTGCTCGGGCAACTGCCCGCAGGACGCCATCAAAGTCGAGGCGAACCCCGATGCGTTGGCGGCCGACGACGACCATCCGCGCGCGAAGCTCATCGACGACGAGACGGCCGCCACGTACAAGGAATGGGCCTCTACGCTGCGCGATGTGCTGCAACTGCGTTGGCACCCGGTGGGCGTGCGCCTCATCCGGGCGGGCGAGCCGTACCCTGAAGGGGTGCAGATCCCCAAGGAGCGCATGCGCTACTGCCAGTCGATGATGGCAGCGCGGCGCGGCGTGTCGCTGCTCATGCCCGCAAACCGCCATTCCTGCCCCGATGGCACGTCCATTCTGGGGCTTACCGAGGTGCCGCCGAAGCTGGCCTCGGGCGAGATCTACATCCTGTTCCACAAGCTCGACACGCAGGAAGCCGCCAGCCGCATGGTGAACGAGCGGCCGATGCTCGAGCCGTATTCGATGGACGCGACCTGCGTGTTCCCGCTCGACGATCCAAAGGCGAACGTCGACGTGGTGTCGATCATGGGCAACCCCGAGCAGATGATGTGGCTTTCGATGGCCACCTCGTACTATACGGGGCACCGTCATGATTTCCACGCCTCGGGGTACAACTCGCATTGCGTCGAGGTGACGCTTCTGCCCATGCGCGACAAGAAGATCAACATCTCGTTCGGTTGCTATGGCGGCCGCGCCAGCTCCGATGTGGGCGACGACATGATGATGATGGGCGTGCCGGTCGAATTGATGCCCGATATCGTGAAGGGCGTGCGCGAGCTTTCCAAGCGCGTCATCCCGCAGGAGCGCGACAAGATCTACCTGCCGCCGATGAGGGGATAAACGAGTGCGGCAACGAGTGGCACAATGGGTGGCGGGGCAGTCCTGCCACCCATTGTTCATCTGGTAAAGTGGAGCCGTGATGTCAGACCTGTTTACCATACGCGATGCGAACGACGCCGACATGGCGCTTGTTGATGCGTATGCGGCCGAGGCGGGGATGGATCGCATTCCCGGGCCTGCACGCGTGCGCGTGGCTGTCAACGCCGACGATCAGGTCGTCGGGTTCTGCCGGCTGCAAGACGACGTCAATGGCATCGCGTACGTGAACCCCATCGTCACGTATTCCGCCTGGCGCGGGTATGGGGTGGGGCGTGCGCTCATCGAAGACGCCCGTGCGCTGGCCGGCGAGTTGAGGCTTATCGCGCGAGGCACATCCGTTGGGTTTTACCGCAAGCTCGGTTTCGTCGACATGCCCTGGGCGGACGTCGATTTGGAAGCCGCCGAGGAAGATTGCGACAATTGCCCGTACCGCGCCGAGTGCGGTCCGGCGCCCATGAGGCTTCAACCGTAAAGGGGGTTAGCATGGGAATCGTTGCAGCGTATGCCGTGCCCCATCCGCCGCTCATCGTGCCGGCGGTTGGCCGTGGGGACGAACGCGCCATCCAAGCCACCGTCGATGCCTATAATCAGGTGGCGCGCGAAATCGTGGCGCTCGATCCCGACTTGATCGTCCTCACCTCGCCGCATGCTCCGTTTTTCCGGGATGCGTTCCACATCACGACCGATCCGCAGCTCAACGGCGACATGGCGCAGTTCGGCGCGCCGAAGACGAGGGTCGAGGCATCGTGCGACGTCGAGTTCGCCCAGGCTCTCATCGGGAAGCTGGGCGATGACGGAATATTGGCTGTCGGCAGCGAGCAGTACCCGTCCGGCATGGACCACGCCACGTTCGTGGGGCTGTATTTTGTGCTCGAGGCGTTCAAGGAGGCGGGGGGCGCGGCCGAGGTGGGCCGATCGGCGTTCGTGCCGTGCCCGATCGTGCGCGTGGGGCTGTCCATGCTCAGCTTCGAGACGCATCGCCAGGTTGGCCACCACATTGCCAAACTGGCGGACGAAGCGGGCAAGCGCGTCGTGTTCTTGGCGTCGGGCGATCTGTCCCACAAGTTGAAGGAGGACGGGCCGTATGGGTTCGTCCCCGAAGGCCCCGTGTTCGACGCGAAGATCGGCGAGATCTTCTCATCGGGCGAGCTGGAGGGGTTGTTCGAGTTCGACCCGGCGTTTGCCGATGCCGCCGCCGAATGCGGCTTGCGGTCGTTCCAGATCATGGCGGGCGCCATCGAGGGTCGCGGGTTCGCATCCGAGCTTCTCAGCCTGGAGGGCCCCTTCGGCGTAGGATATGGCGTAGCGGCATTCAGGGATAGCAAGTAATGGGCTTTTCTCTCCTGTCCCCCAAAACCCAGCAGCCTGGCAATCGGAAGGAGCGAATGATGGCAGAAATCGATCCTTATGTGGCGTTGGCGCGGTTGAGCGTCGAGACGTTCGTGAGCACGGGGCGGCCGGCGCGTCTGCCAGATGACGTGCCCGTCGAGTTGCTCTCGCAACGTGCGGGCGCGTTTGTTTCGTTGCACGAGCGCGGGCAGCTGCGCGGGTGCATCGGCACGATAGCGGCCACGTGCGATAACGTGGCGTTGGAAATCCTGCAGAACGGGATTTCGGCTTGCAGCCAGGATCCGCGCTTCGATCCCGTGCGTCCCGATGAGCTTGATTACCTCGAGTATTCGGTTGACGTGCTGGGAGACGCCGAGCCGATCGGCGAGCCTTCCCAGCTCGACCCCAAGCGCTACGGCGTCATCGTCACGAAGGGCTGGCGTCGCGGCTTGTTGTTGCCGAACCTCGACGGCGTCGACACCATCGAAGCGCAGGTTTCCATCGCCAAGCAGAAAGCGGGAATCTCCGTGCGCGATGACGACGTGCAACTCGAGCGCTTCGAGGTCGTGCGGCACATGCGCGGGGGAGAGCCGCGCGTGTCATGATGCGGCCGCGCGGCAACTACGGGCGCGTCACGTCATTGGCGCTCGACCCCATCGAGAAGAAGCCCATCGCCCGCTGGCGCCCGAACACGACGGTGCTTTCGGTCGGCAGCTACGGCTGCACCATGGATTGCCCGTTCTGCCAGAACGATTCCATTGCGAAAGCAGGCCCCGATGATGTTTTGTGGCGGGAAATCCAGCCCGAAGAGCTGGTGGAGCAGGCGCTCCAGCTAGCCGGCCGGCGCTGCATCGGCATCGCCTACACCTACAACGAGCCGTTGCGCGGTTGGCGTTACGTGCGCGATGCGGGCAGGCTTGCGCACGAGGCCGGCCTTGTGAACGTGCTCGTGTCGAATGGCCTGGCCAGCGAGAAGGTGCTCGGCGAAGTCGCGCCGCTCATCGACGCCGCCAACATCGACTTGAAATGTTTCACCGAGGAAGGCTATCGCAGCTTGAAGGGTGACTTGAACGTCGTGAAGCGCACCATCGAAGCGCTTGCCGGGCTTGAGACGTGTCATCTGGAAGTGACGACCCTCGTCGTGCCGGGCCTTTCCGACGATCCTGCTCAAATCGACGCGGCGGCGAGGTGGATCGCCTCCCTCGACCCCGCCATTCCCTATCACCTGACGCGCTATTTCCCGCGTCACCGCATGAAAGAGCCGGCCACTTCGGTTCCGCTTCTCTTTGAGCTGGCGGATGTGGCGCATCGTCATTTGAACGACGTGATCGTCGGCAACGTGTAGCTGAGCAGGCTAGGGGAGCTTGTTGGCGTGATAGCGCCGCGGGCTATTCTTCGTCGATTTCGATATCGGCGCCATGCGAGCAGTAGGGCGTGGGAGGCACGTCGATGCCGAGCGCCGTGGAAGCCGAGACGCGCAGCTCCTCGATGGTCATCTTGTAGCAGGCGAGCGCGTCGATCCAACGGCGCAGGCATGTGCGGCCCTTGTCGGTCAGTTCGAACAGTCGCTTAGCCGAACCTTGTTCCGGGGTTTCCCAATGCGAGGTGACAAGCCCGGATTGCTCCATGCGCTTCAGCGCGCGGTAAATGCCCGTGGCATCGGGCTTCTTGCCGCCGAACATGGGCGATTGCGCCGCCTGCTGAACAAGGATGTAGCCATGCATGGGCTTGTCGTTGGCGGCGAGCAGCGTCAGGATGGTGGGTTGCGACAGACGGCTCAGCGATTTGCCCAGCGTCGCGCATTCGGCGAGTTCTTCATTGGTCTTCGGGTTGCAGGTGCTCAACATCTGCTCCATGGCAGGTCTCCCTTGATATGGCGGACGGTCGACACGGTGTCGTGACGGCCGCGTTTGCGGTCAATTGCACGTTCGTCATCGTAGCAGATTTTGAATTATTGGCAAATTGCAAATAATTATCTTTACTATCGATATACGCTTGTCAACAATTCACTTTTTCAAAACGGCAACCGAACAGGTCATTTCCAGTGCATCGGAATTCGGGGTTTTCCCCTGTGCTAGGATGAGGGAAAACTGCCGATCGAAAGGAGGATAGCCGCTTCATGGCCGCGCTCGAACTTGCGCTGGTGCTGCTCGTCGTGGTGTTGGCGTCGGCTGTCCTCGATCAGCTCATTCCCCATGTGTCGCTGCCGCTTATACAGATAAGCTGCGGGATCGCCGTGGCCATCTTCGCCCAAAGCCAGATCTCGATCACCTTGAACCCCGACCTGTTCCTCGTGCTGTTCATCGCGCCGCTTTTGTTCCACGAGGCCCGCGAGGCCGACAAGACGTCGTTGTGGAAGAACCGGCGCACGATGCTCTCATACGCAATCGGGCTCGTCGTGGCCATCGTCCTGGCGGTGGGATTCGCCGTGAATGCGCTTATCCCCTCCATCCCACTGGCGGCCGCCTTCGCGCTGGGCGCGGCGCTTGGCCCCACCGACCCCGTTGCGGTCGCTTCTGTTTCCAAAAACGCCAGCATAAGCGAGCGCCAGCAGACGACGTTGCAGGGCGAATCGCTGCTCAACGACGCGTCGGGCATCGTCTCGTTCCAGTTCGCGATTGCAGCCGTGGTCACGGGCACGTTTTCGGCACTCGAGGCGATCGGCGCGTTCCTGATCGAGTTCTTCGGCGCCCTCCTGGTGGGAATCGCGTTTGGCTTTTTGCTCGTCAAGCTCGCCGAGAAGGTTCGCGACCTCGGCCTCGAGAACACGACGTTCCATGTGCTGCTCGAAGTGCTCACCCCCTTTATCGCCTACCTGATCGGCGAGGCAATAGGCGTGAGCGGCGTCATCCTGGTTGTCGCGTGCGGCATCACGATGTCGCTTGCTCCCACGGGCATCGGCCCGCGCGCCTCGCGCATGAACATCGTGTCGAGCAGCGTGTGGCGCGTCATCACCTTCGCGTTCAACGGCGTCGTGTTCGTCTTGCTGGGGACGCAGCTGCCGCATGCGTTCGGCGATCTGTGGCTCGACGAGGGCATCAACAGCCTGAGCCTTCTCGTCTACATCCTGGTTATCACGGCGATCATGCACGGCATGCGCTTTATATGGACGCTCGCTTCCGACGCATTTGCTCATCGCGGGGCGGGGGAGAAGCCTGGGCTCGGTCAACGCATGCGCTCGGCGCTCGTCATGACGTTTGCGGGCTCGAAGGGTGCCATCACGCTCGCCATCATGCTCTCGCTGCCCCTCTATATCAACCACGGCGCGACCATCGACAACTTCCCCCAACGCGACTTGCTCATCTTCCTGGCTAGCGGCGTCATTCTCGTGTCGCTCCTTCTGGCGACGTTCGTCGTGCCCCTGCTCGCCCCGCGCAAGGTCGATCCAACCGAAAGCCAAGTGCGCGACAGCGAGGCGGCAGCTGAGATCTTGCGTGGGGTCATCGAGGAGCTGACTGCGCGCGTGACCGACGAGAACCGCGTCGCGCTCAGTCCGATCATCCTCCAATACACCGAGCGGCTCGAGCGTTTCAAGGAGAAGAGGGACCTCGAAGACGAATCAGACGAGGAGCTTCGTGTAAAGGTGCTCGAATGGGAGCAGGAATACGTGCTCGAGCTCATCGAGAACGACGAGGTGCCGCCTGTCGAGGGTTATCAGTACGTCAGCCGCGTCGCCCGCGTCGAGGCGATGCTCAAGCACGGGAAGAACCGCCGTATCGCGTTCACCCGATGGTTGCGCCGCCAGCGGACGATCGTGCGCAAGCGATGGAACAAGCTTTTGGGGCGCAAGCAAGGCGAGGGGCCCACGACCGCGGGAAGCATCAGGCGCGACATCATGGCCCGCGCAGCCGAGTACGTCGTCGATCGCCTGGCGGCCGAGATGCCCGATTCACCTGTCCAATCCGAGAAGATCAGCCAGCTCATTGCGGAATACCAACGCACCGTGATCTTGCTGAGGGGCCCGGCTCCGTCCATCACCGCCATAACGCAAAACGCCGACACCGACTTGGACGCCACGCGCCTGGCCCTGCGCATCGAGCTCGAGAAAATCCAGCAAGCCTACGACGATGGCCTGATATCGCGCGCCGGGGCCCGCCGCATGCGCGAAGCCGTTTACCTCATGCAGCTCGACTTGGAAGACTACCTGTAGGCCTGACACGCGGGGATCGCGGGCTCGGCTGCAGGTAAAACGTTTGAAGAATCTCCGATTGCGCGTTGCTGGAGTACAATAGTCGGCACGTTTGAAACGCATGATTTACGCGAAGGGGAGCCATGCAGATCCGCGAACAACTTGAAGCTATCGTGAACGGGGCCATCACGGCCGCTATCGCCGACGGCGCGTTGGCGCTCGAGGAAGCGCCTGCCGCCGCGCTGGAACGGCCACGCGACCCGGAGAACGGCGATTGGGCGTCGACTGTCGCCATGCGGTCGGCCAAGCTCGCGCATGCCAACCCGCGCGACATCGCCCAAGCCATCGTCGATCGCCTTCCCGCTAACGACGTCGTGAAATCAGCGGAGATCGCCGGGCCTGGCTTCATCAACTTCCGCCTGACCGAATCTGCGCTGCAAGGCGTCGTGTCCGCAATCCGCGATCAGCGCGACCAGTTCGGCCGCGGCACCATTGCGGAGGGCTCGCGCAAGGTGAACCTCGAGTACATTTCGGCCAATCCCACCGGCCCCATGCATATCGGCCACGGCCGCTGGGCGGCGCTGGGCGATTCGATGGCGCGCGTCATGCGCCATGCGGGCTACGACGTGTCCGAGGAATTCTACGTGAACGACCACGGCACCCAGATGGACGTGTTCGGCAACTCCATCGCCGTGCGATACATGCAGCTGCTCGGCCATGATGTCGAAATGCCCGAGCAATGCTACGGCGGCGCGTACGTGGCGGATATCGCGCGGGGCATCATCGATGCCGAAGGTGACAAGTACGAGGCCCTATCCGACGAGGAGCGCATGCTGGCGTTCCGCGAAATCGGCTATCGCGAGATGCTCGACGACCAGCGCACGCTGCTCGAGCGGTTCGGCACCACGTTCGATTGCTGGTTCAGCGAGCGCAACCTGTACGTGGAAGATGCCGAGGGGAAGTCGGCTGTCGACCGCGCGCTCGCCGTCATGCGCGAACGCGGCTACCTGTACGAAGCCGACGGCGCCACGTGGTTCCGCTCGACTGATTTCGGCGACGACAAGGACCGCGTGCTCATCAAGGCGAACGGCGAGCTGACGTACTTCACGAGCGACATGGCGTACCACTACGACAAGATTTGCCGCGGGTTCGATCGCCTCATCGACATCTGGGGCGCCGACCACCACGGTTACATCAAGCGCTGCGAGGCCATGATGGAGGCCTGGGGCCATCCCGGCATGTTGGAAGTGGTGCTCGGGCAGCTGGTCAACCTGCTGCGCGATGGCGAGCCGGTGCGCATGTCGAAGCGCACGGGCGAAATGGTGACGTTCGAGGAGCTCGTTGACGAGGTCGGCGTCGACGCCACCCGCTACCTCATGCTCTCGCGCTCGTCCGACCAGATGATCGACTTCGACATCGAGGTGGCCAAGAAACAGGATGCCAGCAACCCGGTTTACTACGTGCAGTACGCGCATGCCCGCATTTGCTCGGTGCTGCGCAAGGCAGCCGGCGAAGAAGGCGCATCCGCCGACGAGCTGGCCGCGCGCGTTGTCCCGGGCGATGTCGACCTTTCGCCGCTCACGCACGAATCGGAATTGGCGCTCATGCGCAAGATGGACGATTTCGTCGAGCTCATCGAGCTGGCCGCCCGCGATCGCGCACCGTTCAGGTTGACGCATTACGCGCAGGAGCTGGCGGGCCTGTTCCACCAGTTCTACACCAACTGCCACATCATCGGCGAGGAGCCTGCCGTGCAGAATGCCCGCTTGGCCTTGGCTGATGCCACCCGCACCCTGCTCGCCCTGACCTTGAGCCTGCTGGGCGTCAGCGCTCCCGAGCGCATGTAGGTGTCGACGGAGCAGCTACAGCCGCGCTGTGGTGTCACGTTTTTATGAATCGGGGATTGCCGCTTGCGCATTGCAAGCGAAATCCGTAAACTATCGCCTTGCGCTCATGGTGGGTGTGGCCTAGTTGGCTAAGGCGCCAGATTGTGGCTCTGGAGATCGAGGGTTCAAGTCCCTTCACCCACCCCAGCGCGCCGATGTGTGCCAAGTGCGAATTTTCTTGCAAACGCTTCGCGCTTCGCGTAAGATGATTCGGCGCTCAACGAGCGGGCGCATTTGACAAGATGGTTAAGAGGACCGGTAGCTTAGTTGGTAGAGCAGGGGACTCTTAATCCCAAGGTCCGGGGTTCGAGTCCCCGCCGGTCCACCACTTGACCATCAGTCATCCATGCAAGCGAAGTCGGCGCCAGCCGGCTTTTTTCGTATATGGAGGCACGCATGCGCTACCGGTTCCTCGATCCGACTGACGAGAGATTTCTCGAGCTTGCCGATATGCCCGTGGAAGGCGGCATCGCGCTGGCCGTGCACACGACGGGCTATGATTCCGAAAAAGACGAGGTGCTGGAGCTGTCCATCGTCGACCTTGCGGGCGGAGAGCTGTTCTCGCGCTGCGTGAAGCCGCAAAACACCGAGGAATGGCCGGCCTCCGATGCGACGGGCGGCATCACGCCCGCCGATGTCGAGGAAGCACCCGAGCTGTACCAGTTCGAGGAAGAGGTCTCGGACCTGTTCGAGAACGCCTCGGTCGTCGTCGGGCATTACCTTTTGTTTCAGGAGGAAGCCATCGAATCGAGCTGGGTGACGCTTCCCGCATACAAGCGCGTCGACATCATCGAGCTCTTCTGCGAATGCCAC
>CADAKR010000003.1 GCA_902788545.1 uncultured Coriobacteriaceae bacterium | reverse complement strand
CTAACCGCTCCCACGCTCCGGGGCGGCGCGCCCGCGAACTCGCTTCGCTCAAACACGCGGGCGCACCCGGCCGCCCCTGCGCTCGTCGCAGCCCGCGAATCCGCGGAGAGGGGGCGCCTGGCTGGCCGGTCGGTCTTGCCCCGACGGCTCACTCATCGAGCGATTTCTGCAAGGAAGGCAGCACCGTAACGATCGAGCTTTGCGGGGCCCACGCCGCTGACGGCGAGGAGCTCCCCGGGTGTAAGCGGGCGGGCGGCGCACATGCCGCGCAGGGCGGAATCCGAGAACACGACGTAGGGCGGCACGCCCTCGGCGTCAGCGATGCTCTTTCGCAGGACGCGCAACCGCTCGAAGAGCTCGCGCTGCTCGTCGGTTTCGAGCAGGGCGGCTGCCTTCGAAACGCCTTTCATCGCCGTTCGCCCTCCCGCGCTTTCCCGCGCCGGCTTTTTCACGCGCTTCATGTGCAAGCGGAACTCGTCGGTCGCAGCTTCGCGGGCGCGGGGCCCCAGGCCGACGAGCGGGAAGCGACCCTCGCTGATCTCGAGGTACTCGCCAACGACGAGCAGTTCGATGATCTCCTTGATTTCAGCAGCCGAGGCATCGAGGATGCCGTAGGTCTTCGCCCTGTCCAGCCCGAACTGGCGCACCTTCTCGTTCGCCGAGCCGCGCAACACATCAGCCACAAGGCCCTTGCCGTAGCGCCCACGCAGCTCGTGAACGCAGCGCATGATCGCGCGCGCCGTCAGCGTGACGTCCACCGCGTCGACGTTGTCCGTGCAATTCGAGCAGTTGCCGCACCCCGCACCAGAGGCGGCGCTTGACGCGAAGTCCGCGTTCTCGCCGAAATAGCGCAGTATGGTCGCGCGCAGGCAGTCGGTCGTCAGGCAGTACCCGGCCATGGTGGCAAGGCGCCGGCGCTGAGCCGCGCGCACCGTTTCGGCCTCTTCGCGTGTGAGCGCCTCGTTTTCCGTGTCTTGCTCGATGAAGAACCGGGCCGTGGCGATATCGCCATCGTTCCAGAACAGCAGGCAATCGGCCGGTTCGCCATCGCGCCCCGCACGACCCGCTTCCTGGTAGTACGCCTCCAAGCTTCCCGGCATGTTGTGATGGATGACGTAGCGCACATTCGACTTGTCGATGCCCATGCCGAACGCGTTGGTCGCCACCATGACTGGGGCGTCGTCGTTCACGAACGCGCGCTGGTTCGCTTGGCGCTCTTTGGCGGACAGGCCCGCGTGATACCGCGTCGCCCGCACGCCCGCCTCGACAAGCGCCTCCTGCAGGCGTTCGACCTCCTTGCGCATGCTGCAGTAAACGATGCCGCTGTCGCTGGCATGCTCGAGCGCGTACGACGCCGTGCGGGCAAGCTTGCGTTTCTCGGTAAGCTGCTCGACTTCGAAATGCAGGTTGGGACGGTCGAACCCGGTGACGATGCGCGTCGGAGCGCGAAGCCCGAGCAACCGAATGATGTCGTCAGCCACGCGCGTAGTCGCGGTTGCCGTGAACGCCGCCACCACGGGGCGCTGAGGAAGCTGTTCGATGAACGCGGCGATGCCCAGATACGACGGGCGGAAATCCTGGCCCCACTGCGATACGCAATGTGCCTCGTCCACGGCGATAAGCGAAATGGAAGCCTGCTCCGCGAACGCATGGAAGCGCGAATCGCCAAGCCGTTCTGGCGCAATGTAGAGCAACTTGTACGCGCCTTCGGCCGCATCGCGCAGGACGTCGGCCTGCTGAGCAGGCGTCAGCTGCGAGTTCAGGAATGCCGCGGGAATGCCGTCGCCGACAAGCGCGCTCACCTGGTCGTGCATGAGCGAGACGAGCGGGCTAATGACGATCGCCGTCCCCGGCAAGACGAGCGCCGGCACCTGGTAGCACAGCGATTTGCCCGCGCCGGTGGGCATGATCCCAAGAACGTCACGCCCCTCCAAGATGGCTTCGACAAGCTCGCGCTGGCCCGGGCGAAACGCTTCATAGCCGAACCGGTCGCGCAAGACCTCTTGCGCCCGATCGATGCTCGCCCTGCTTTCCACTCCCATGCCGCGCCTTCCTCAACGGTGTTTCCAGCACTGTAGCACACCGCCGCCAAGGCACGCGTCGCGCCTGTCAGGACGCCTTATTCAGGGATATGCACGTGAAATTCCCGTCAGAAACCTGACAGAACCGCCTCCCAGGGCAGGGGGAAAGCCATCCGACGGGGCAAGCGCCCAGCGCGGCGCCATGGCCTCGTACAATGCGCGAATAGCCGTCAGCTTCTGCTCGCGTTCCGCCTCCTCGAAATCGACGCGGCGCTGCTTATAGGCCGCATGCAGCTCGATGACGGGACCCATCAGCTCGTCGTAGCGCCCCTTAGCCACATCGAGCGGAACCTTGTAGTCGCGGTTCAACTTGCGTCGCAGTTCATCGGCAGCGCGGATGGCGCGCGACAGCTCCAGCTCGCGTTCGCGGGCGGTGACGCGATCGATTGTCGCAATCGTCTCGGAATCGACGAGCGACTCGCCGTACACGGTCAGCGCGTCGTCGATGGCCTCGGTCAGCTCGGCAACATCGCTCTGGATGCCGCTCATGTCAATCTCGAACGAAGCGCTCGAGATCATAAGGTCGTCTTCGACGATTTCCGCCTCGACCGGCTGAGGTGATTGAATCAAGTTATCCACGTGATCGACTCATTTCGCCTGGACAACAACCTTTTCCTGACGCTTCGATTCGTACATCGCCTTGTCGGCAGCCTCGACGACCGCCTCGAAGTCGGTGCAGGTGGCGTTCGCTGCAGCGTAGCCGACCGAAACGCTCGGCATCCGCTCGTCTTCTGCCCGAACGCGCGCAACCGCGGCTTTCAAGGAAACCGCGAACGCATCCGCCTCGTCGAGCCGGCGCGTCAGCATGACGGCGAATTCGTCTCCCCCCGTCCGGTAGCACCAACCCGCCATGCCGAACGTCCGCCGAATGCAGGTGGCAATGGTGCTGAGGCACTCGTCGCCGTAGGCATGACCGTACGTGTCGTTCACGTGCTTGAAATCGTCGACGTCGATAACCATCACAACACAGGGCAGCTTCGGTCGGGCGATGAATTCTTCGTAACTGCGTCGGTTAAGCAGCTTCGTCAGCGCATCGGCGCGCAGCACCATGTCGGAATAGTACGCGAAGAACAAGATGACCGTCATGGCCACCGCGGGCCACGTCATGCGCACCGTGTTGTCGAACACCTGGATGAGCACGCCGGTCACCAAGCAGGCCAGGACCGCCACGATGGCGACGATGCTCGACTGGTAAGCCCGGCCCATGCGCACCGACTCGATGACGAGGTACAGCGCCGACATCGTGTAAACCGCCATGTACACGACATACAACGGCCCGCGATGGTACGTGTTGCTCTCGTCAATCCAGAAAACGTATCCCCCGAAAATGCTGCCGAATTGGAACACGGCATGCGCAACGAGCAAGACGAACATCCACCTCACGTACTTCGCGGGGAAGATCGCGTTGGCTATGGCCACGGGCAAGAATGGCGCGACTGCAAACGTCAGCGCCATGCACACCGCATGGAAGACGCGCAGTTCAGGATACTGGCCGCTCGTGGCAACAACGAACCAATCGATGGCCGCAATGCAGAACAACGCCAGCAAGACGCAGATGAACACGCGCCGGGACCGGCGGCTCACCGTGCGGTTGCTCAGCACGACCGACACGCTCGCCACGAGGAACACGAGCGTCAGGACCGTCAGCCCTGAAAAACCCTTCACCGCATTGCCGAGTTCCACCATGCTCTTGCGCCCTTTCCACTAACGGTGCAAGGATAGCAAAAGCCCCTGCAGCATAATCGCCGTTTCTGCATAATCGTCAAAGGCGCTTTCGACGTATTTCGTCTATTCGCGGTTTTCGAAAGAACGAGACATACGGACACATGCAGTCATGCTATAACATGTAGCAACCCATAACCGCTGACCAAAAACGCAAACGAAACGAAAACGAGTCGATGGCTTCGTCCTGCATCATCTATTTCGACATTGCGGCTGTCGTCATCATGGCAGTCACGCTGTTGTCGCTCATCCTGCGGGGCATGACCCGTGGCGCGACAAACCGCGTGTACCTCACATGCATGATCCTAGTGCTCGTGACCGCCGTAGCGTGCCTGGCCGGCGAAGTGTACGACCAATGCATCATGCCCTCGCTCGTCCAATCAGGGGTCGTGGACCCGAACCAGCCGCCACCAGCGCGCGATGCGATCACGCTGGTGTACTATGCGCTGCGCAGCCTCACCGCGCCCATGTACTTGGTGCTCATCGCCACCGTCAGCACCACCACGCACCGCCTGAACAGCAATAACTTCCGGCGCGTGTGCCTGTGGGTGCCCATGGTCGGCACGTTCTTGTTCGTGCTCACGAACCCGGTGCACCATCTCGTGTACAACTACGTGCAGGGCGTGCCCGTGGCCGGCTCCCACATTTGGATCCTCTACGCCGCCGCAACGTATTACGCGCTCATCGGTATCGCCTGGCTCGTTCGCTGGCGCAAGCTCCTCAGCAGCCTCGAGTTCACCACGCTTTTGCTGCTCTATCCCATTGTGTTCGTTTCTCTCATCGTGGAACACGAGCTTCCCGACTTGCATATCAACATGTTCATCACCTCGGTGTCGATGCTGATCGTCTCGGCATTCGTCATCCGCCCCGAAAACCGCTTCGACACGCTTGTCAACGCCGCCAGCCTGCCCGCGTACCGCGAGATGTGCCGGCGCGCCTTCCTTTCCGACAGGCGTCTGTGCCTCGTGTACCTTGAAATCGTGAACCTGGAGCGGCTGCGCGATCTTGTCGGGAAAGACGAGCTGCAAAACATCGTCCGCAATGTGTCCGCCAACCTCTCTTCCCGGCTCGAACGAGACGACGTCCTGTATTACCTGCGTAACGGCTCGTTCTGCATCATGTCGCGTAACCTCAGCATCGATCATGCCCTGCGTGTCGCCCATCAGGCGCATTCCGAAGGCAAGATGCGGTCGATGGACAGCGACGAACGTTCGGCGCGGACCATGATGCGCACCTGCGTCGTGCGAATTCCCCACGACGTCCCCGACAACGACACGCTGAAGGCGTTTGTCAGGCGCTTCTCGCACCTGATGCCGCAAACGGGCGTCACCACATTCGAAGAGCTGTCGAAACAGGAAAACTTCGGCCTGGAAATGGCCCTGTCTGACATCGTCAAGCGCTCCATCGAAGACCATTCGTTCACGGTTTACTACCAGCCCATCTGGAACCTCGCCAACAAGCGCTTCCAATCGGCCGAGGCGCTCATCCGCCTGGACGATCCCACATTCGGCCAGATATCGCCGGCGATGTTCATTCCCGAAGCCGAGCAAAACGGCTTGATCGACGAAATCGGGGACATCTTGTTCGAGAAGATCTGCGCATTCCTGGGGCGCGTCGATTACCGTGCAACGGGGCTCGATTACCTGGAAGTGAACCTCTCGGCCGAGCAGTGCATACAGCCCAACCTGGCCAGCAACCTGATTGCGCTCATGCACGAGCACGGCGTGGAGCCCAGACGCATGAACCTCGAGATCACCGAGACTTCGTCGGCGTTCTCGCAGAAGGTCATCGACGCAAACGTCCACACGCTTTCCGCCGCCGGGGTCACGTTCTCGCTTGACGACTACGGTACGGGCTACTCTAACGCCATCCGCATGCTCAGCCTGCCGTTCTCGGTCGTCAAATTCGACAAGAGCCTGGTGGACGGCCTCGGCGACCCTTCGGTGCGCACCATGCTGTCAAGCACCATCACCATGCTGCATTCCATCGGGAAGCAGACGCTGGCCGAAGGCGTCGAAACCGCCGAGCAAGCCGAGACGCTTGCCAAGATGGGCATCGATTTTATACAGGGCTACCACTACGCCAAGCCCATGCCCGAAGACGAGTTCCTAGCGTTCCTCGAGGAGCACAACCGCGCGTAGGCGCGCCGCCCGTTACTGGTTGTCCATGTTCCCCAGCAGCTCGTAGAGCAGCTCGTAGAGCTCGTGCGCCTTCTTTTCGAGAAGGGGGATGCGGCGGGAAGCACAATTGGTTGTCATAAAGGCGCTGCCCGACATCCTGCACGTCATAATCTTCGACCTTGATGCCGCGGCTCGAGAACTTCACGCCGATGCCCTCGAGATTCATCCCGTCGACGTTAGCGCTTCGGCCAACGGCTGCAAGGACGTAATCCGATTCGATGGACAGGCCGTCAGCGCCCTTCAGCACATATGCATTTCCCGTTTGTTGCGCTCATTGTTTTTTCCAATAGTATTTCGTCATTTTTTTCGGATTATGGCGAAATTCATCGGTCGGGACGGAGAGACCCATCAACACGTACAATGATTCAAAGAGAAGGGAATCGACCGGAGGAGGACGCATGTCCGACGTGAATTTCGATCTTGACGAGCGCATGGCAGCCGACCCTGCCCGCGATGACATGCTGATACTGGTCGACGGGCTCGACCGCGAGACCGGAGCCGCTACGAAACTGCAAGCGCATATCGAGGGCACGCTCCACCGCGCCTTCTCGGTCGTCCTCATGCGCGACGGCGAAAGCGGGCCCGAGATCTTGCTGGCCAAGCGGTCCCTGCAGAAATACCATTCGGGAGGCCTATGGGCCAACTCGTGCTGCTCGCACCCGCGTGTAGGCGAGGACGTGGTCGAAGCTGCTTACCGGCGTGTGCCGGAAGAGCTCGGCTGCGAGGCAGTCGATTTGCGCGACGCATGCGCCTTCGTGTATCGCGCGGAGTTCGACAACGGGATCATCGAGCACGAGTTCGACCATGTCGTCATCGGGCGTTGCTCGGGCACAATCGGCCCCAACCCAGCCGAAGCAAGCGAGGCGCGCTGGATCAGCTTTGACGCGCTTGCCGCCGAGCTGGCAAACGAGCCGCGCAAGTTCGCCGCCTGGGCCCCCATCGTGTTTACGCTCGCAATGGCAGACGCGTCGACGCGCTAAACGCCTCGCTGCAACTCGGAGTCCATCAGAGCGCAGGCACCTTCGCGGGGACGTGCGCATAACCGGCAACTTTTCCGAAATCGCGTCCGAAATGACAATTTTTCCGACTTAAGAGACATAAAGCGCTCTTTTCACGCGCAAAACCCCAGGTGACAAAACGAGCGATGCGGCAAAGCGCGCAACCACCACATCACTTGACCGTGTTTTGCCCGATGGACGGCTTGGCGGGAAATGCATGATGTCTCTTAAATCGGATTTTTTGTCATTTTATCGGCCTATTTCCAAAAGGAACTTCGAAGACAACCGAATCAGAATGCAATGCCGTTACCCACCCTATCGACCCCTTGGCGATTTAATCAATAACTGAAACCATAATCGTTTGTTGTTTTGGTTATAATCTTTGCGCCCTGGATCGCGGGGCGTGTCAGGTAGGTGTGTTTAGATTGGAGGGATTTGAGCATGGCCGTTATGTCAATCGTATCGCACGAGTACAACGAGAAGACCGGGACCGATGTCTTCGTCGTGAATCCCGGGAACATGACCTGCGAATTGAAGGTGGTCGACGGCGAGGTTCAGCAGTTCGCCGCCGGCAAGTGGATTAAGTGCAGCAACCCGTTCCTGAAGAAAGCGACGCTCGAGGCTGCAGCAGAACGCGGCTAAACATCCGCAAAAACAGACGCCGATTCGGGGCCGCGCAATGCGTGGCCCCTTCTGTTCTTGAGCGGCGACGCAATGGGCGCTGAAGCTGGCGGCCAGCCGCTCTGCAAAACCGGCGCTTTCTAATCGCCAGCGCCTTCCTTTTTCAGAAAGCCCGCGTTCGCGTAGTAATACATCTTTCCCGGCTGCAGCTCGCATCCCCGCCACCGAGCCTTCGCCCACTGCGGCATGATCGTGAAAGCATAGCGGCCAACCGAGCCGTCTTCTTGTTCCGCGGGAAGGGCGCGCGCGAACGCGACTTCAGGTACGAGTTTCAAGCGGTCGTCGGCGGCGCCAGCCTCCTCGAACAAGCGCATGATGCGCGCCGCCCTGCCGTCTTGGAAGTTTTTCAGCACTTCATCGGGCTGCTCGATCTTGAATTGGGCGTCGATCGCGAACGTATCGCCCAGGCTGCCATCCGGGTACACGTCGAACTGGAAATCGACCGCACCGGGCACCGCGGCAAGAAACGCGCCGACCTCGGCAAGCATCGCGTCGTCATAAGCCGAAAAACCCACTTCGTCAAACACCTGGGCAAGTCGCCGAGGATCGGCGGCGCAGGCATCGCTTTCATCTTCGCCCATGTACCCGCACACGCGCAGAGGCGAGCCGGGGCGTCCCCGGAACATCCCGAAGAACGACAGCGGCCACCCCTCGGGCATGCGCTCCGCTAAATCGAGATACAGATCGGCGCGCGCCGCTTCGCCGACCACCTCGCAAAACGGACGCACGAGCTGCGTTTTGGCACGCGGCTGGAAATGAATGGCCGCCGCGGGAAGCTTGGGCTCTTTCACATCAAGCTCGTATCCGCAGCACACATCGGTGTGATCGGCGCACACCCCGGCAAACCAATCGAGCATTGCCTCCGTGCCGCTTGCGGCAGGATGTTCGACATGCGTGTCGGGCTTGAGCCTCGAATACAGCACCGTGACGTCGATGAACGGATCGCCTATAAGCGGGCACTCCAGGTAGACGCTCGGGAACTCCTCGCCTATCATGAACGGCCCCACCTCGTTGGCCAGTCGGCTGAAGCTTTCCCCGAACAGCACGTCACCGCGCCCCTCGTCGGCCGCCTGCAACAACAGCACTTGCAACGCATCTGAGAACGACGGCTCACGCATAGTTGGCTCCTAACCTCATGAGCAACGGCCGAGAGGCGCCGCGGCCACCCACCAGGCCACAAGCTGCCCCCCTTTGGGTCCACCGCAGGTTTCCGAAACATGGCTGGGCTCGATCGCGGGGCCTCCTTCTCGAGCCGTTGGCGGCACCCGTTTAACTTGCGGAATTATAACAAAATGGCATAACGACAGGCGCAACCTTGGAGGGGCGCAACCTCGGCGATTGCCTCAATGGTTGGCAAGGCGATTAGCACCCCGCCTCATGCGGCGGTTACGCGCCCGTCCGCTACAGCTCCTTCAGCAACTTCGCGGGCACGCCTCCGACAACCGTGTTGGGTGCGACGTCCTTCGTCACCACCGCGCCAGCCGCCACGACTGCGCCGCTCCCGATGGTCACGCCAGGCAGGACGGTCACGTTGGCGCCCAGCCATGCGTCCTCGCCGATGCGCACGGGTGCGGGCAGCAGGTTGGCCCGCTTGGCCGGGTCCATGTTGTGGTTAAGCGTGGCAATGACCACGTTGTGCCCGATAAGCGCACGGTCGCCAATGTAGATGCCACCCTGATCCTGAAACCGGCATCCAGCGTTGATGAACACGCCCTCGCCAATGTGCGTGTTAAGCCCGCAATCGGTTGTGAACGGCGGGAACAGGCCCACGTTGTCAGGCAGGTCGCACATCCAAAGCTCCTCGAGCTGCGCACGCGTGTCGGACAAGCTGTCGAACTGCGCGTTCATGCGCGACGTGATGCGCATCGCGCGCTCCGACGCGGCTGTCATCAGCCTGTGTTCCTCCGAGCCGCCGATAACCTCTTCGCCGCTGTTCATGTACGCGACGAAGCGGTCGATTTCGTCTTGCGTCATCTCGGGGCTGTCTTTGTAGTTGTTCTTGGCCATCATCGTCTCCTATCAACCCGTTCGCTCGCCCGGCAAAGCGCTGGGCATCTCATATGCCGAAGTACCCTGCGATTTCAGACATGCGCTCGGATTGCGCACATCCGAAGGGGCAACGCGCATCGCAGTGACCGCACTGCACGCATTCGGACGCGTGGTGCTCGAGGTTGCGGTAATGATCAGCCGCAAGCCCGTCGCCCAGGCGCGCAAGGTCGTAATACTTGTTGGCAAGCCCAATGGGGATGCCCTCCGGACACGGCTGGCAGTGGTTGCAATACACGCAAGCGCCTCCATCAGCAGACGGGGCGAACTCGCCGATGACCGAATAGTCACGCCGCTCGGGAGAGGCATCCAGGAAAGACAGCACATCGCGCAGGTCGTCAAGCCCCCGCACGCCCGGCAGCACGCACGCTACACCCGGCTTGTCGAGCGCGTAGGCAATGCACTGGCTGCGGGTGAGGGCCCTTCCGAACGGCGATTGCGCGGCGTCGAGCAATTGTCCTCCTGCAAAAGCCTTCATGACCGATACGCCAACGCCGGCCGCTTCGAATTCGCGATAAAGCGCCGCGCGATCGGCTGCCTCGCCTTTTCCGTAAGCGGATTCGTTCGTGTAGTCGTACATGGGGTTGATCGAAAACATCGCCCAATCGAACATCCCTGTAGCCAGGAACTTTCGTGCAATCGCAACCGTATGCGTCGAAAAGGCCAGGTGGCGTATCGTGCCATCAGCCTTTCGCCGTTGCGCGTAATCCCCTATGCCGCCGTTCATAACCTTGTCGAAATCCGCCTCTTCGTCGATGCAGTGGATGAAGCCGAAATCGGCATAGTCGGTGCCAAGGTCGCTTAGCCGCTTTTCGAATTCGGCGGCGGCGAGTTCGGCGTTGGTTGTCCAGCCATACTTGCCTGTGGTGTATTCGGCGCCGATGTGAATTTGCAGCAGAGCACGTTGGCGGTTGGCGCCGGAAAGCGCCCGAACGTATCCTTCGAAAGCCGACGCATCGCTCGGGATGAAATCGAGCACGTTCACACCCTCGTCGAGAGCCTCGCGCACCATGACTTCCGCTTCCTGCGGCGCTGCATGGTGTATGCCAGCCATCCCCAAGCCGATGACGCCTATTTTCTCGCCGCCGTGCGGCAGCACCCGGTACTCCATGTCAACCTCTTTCTTTAACGCCCCGTTAAGCAATGTCGATTGTTTGCGCGATTCGGCTCGCCGTGCTAGGACCCGATTTCCACCAAATCACTTGCGATTGCTCCGATTTCCACGAATGTCCTTCTTGTCATGTAACCCATATGTACCCGCTAATCGTTCAGCGTCCCGAAAACCCGGGGGGATTAACGCAACCCCTACGCCAGCGAAAGCGTAACCTCCGCAGTATCGCCGCCAAACGCTTCGAACAGCGTTTCGGACGTTGCGTTCTCAATGCTCCCAAGCGGCGTGTAAGCCCAGCTGTTCGAACCGGTGAAGAATGTGATCTGGTCGCCTTGATACAGCATGATGTCGCCAGGCTGCGTCGTGATCTGACCGTCGCTCGCCGGAAGGCTCCACGGCAGCGGGCCAACCTGCTCGAACCCGCCATACGCATGCAAACTCAATGTGACCGGTCCGTCCTTCAGCTTTTCCACAAGAGCGCGCGCCGCGTCCGTGTCGGCAAGCGCCACCTCGAACCGCATGTCGCCAACACTTGCAACGACGGAATTTGCGCTTTTGGCGCTTGCGGCCACGCTGGTTGCGGTGCTTTCGGATGACAGGCCCGCCAACGATGTCGAAACGGAACTCCCAGACGATGCCCCCGAAGATGACGAAGACTGCCCTTGGGCGCATCCGCCTAGCATCAAAAGCGCGACGAGCGCAGCGATCGCGATCAGCTCCTTCATTGTGCCCCCATTCTCTTCCCAAACAACATAAGCCGTTTGGGGAATAATAGCCAATGCTTATAATGTAATTCTATCTATGCTTAAAACGCATCTTTCTGAAAATGAGCTGCAGGAACGTCCTGAAGCTCATCGTGCAACGCGGAGAAAGCAAGGGCCATGGAACTGAGAACGCTGCGGTACTTCCTCACGGTCGTGCAAGAGGGCAACATCACAAACGCTGCGAAACGACTGCACGTGACGCAGCCGACGCTCTCACGCCAACTGGCTGATTTGGAAAAGGAGCTGGGGCGCCAGCTGTACATACGCCGGCATGCCGGCATCATACCGACCGAGCATGGCGTTATGCTGGCCAACTATGCCGAGTCGATCATCGACCTCGCCGAGAAGGCTGAGGCAGACATCTCGCTCCCTGCGAAAACAGTAGCAGGCAGCGTGCACATCGCCGCCGGCGAGACGAAAGCCATGCGCTACCTCACAAGCGCCATGATGCGCATCCGCGAGCAATACCCCGGCGTCGATTTTCAGCTGTACAGCGGCACAACCGCCGAGCTCATGGACGGCCTCGTGCGCGGCCAATACGACTTCCTGCTGGAATGCGACCTGCAAGCCCACGCGAACCTCAACCTGCTCGAGTTGCCCGACCCTGACATATGGGGCCTTGTCGTGCGACGCGACGACCCGCTTGCCACGCGTAGCACCGTGCAAGTTGAAGACGTGCTTGACCGCAAGCTCATCACGTCGCGCCAGGGCGTCAAGGTAGGCCCCCTTCGCACATGGCTTGGGTCTCATGCCGATAACGTTAATGTCGTAGCAACATACAGCCTGGGCATGAACGCGAAATGGCTCATCCGAGCCGGTTTCGGCGTGGCCTTCGCCTACGACGAGCTGCTCGTCCCCCCGAACGCCAAGTCATCGGACTTGGTCTTCATACCGCTTGAGCCGCGCATTGAATCGCCCCACGGTCTCGTATGGCGAAAGGCGCTGCCCACCCGCCAAGCCCAGGTGTTCCTCGATGCCCTCCAAAGCGAGATTGCCCCGAGCTAGGACTGCGGGCATTGTACTGTCCGCTATACAATTGCGTCAGGAAGAAAGCCAGCGACCGATGGCAAAGGAGACCGCCGATGGATAGGAAATCTTTTACCGCGAGCGGCGGCACCATCGTCTATTGGACCGACGACACCGCAGGTTCCGACGCGCCCCAGCTTGTCTTTTTGCCCGGCCTGACCGCCGACCACACGTTGTTCGATGCGCAGATGACGTATTTTGCGGGCAAGGCGCGCTGCCTGGTGTGGGATGCGCCCGCTCATGGGGAATCGCGCCCTTGGCCGCTCGACTTCACAATGGACGATTACGCCCGCTTCTTGCATGAGATCCTGCGAACCGAAGGCATCAATCGGCCCGTTTTGGTGGGACAGTCGCTCGGAGGGTACGTTTCGCAGACGTATATCGATTTGTTTCCCGGCGAAGTCAGCGGATTCATCTCGGTCGACTCGGCTCCGCTTAAACGAAAGTACTACCCCACCTGGGAAGTCAAGTTCCTGCGGCACACCAAGGGCATGTATGCCTCCATCCCGTGGGAGATGCTGAAATGGTGGGGCTCGCATGGCGCGGCGAGCGAAAAGAGGCACGATTCGAAAGGCTAACCGGCCCCAAGGCTGGTCAGCCTCGGATTTGAGTCTAGACCTGAGCTGTGATTTGGGGTTATCGTAATCGTCGAACGCAAATCTGCTTGCCAACAAGCTGACTGACGCCGAACGTGCAGGAAGATCAACATGGTCGACACCTTTGAAGATATCCGCGGCTTAAGCGCCGAAGAAGTTGCCGCAGCGGTGGCGGCGGGCGACGTGAACGTCGACGCGGGAACGAAGACGCGCTCGATCCGTGACATCCTGCGCGATAACGTATGCACGCTGTTCAATTTGGTGAACGTCATCCTGTTCGCGTTCGTCCTCGTCACGGGGTCGCTCAAGAACGGCCTGTTCATGCTGGTCATCGTCATAAACACGGGCATCGGCATCGTGCAGGAGATCCGCTCGAAGCAGATCACCGACCGGCTTTCCATCGTCGCGAGCGCCAAAGCCAGAGTCATCCGCGACGGGCAGCGATCCGAAATCGCGCTCGACGAGCTCGTGCGCGGCGACTGCATCGTGCTCGGTCGCGGCGACCAGATTCCCTGCGACTCCACGGTGCTTTCCGGTAAAGCCAACGTCGACGAAAGCCTGCTGACCGGCGAAAGCGACCTCATTCCAAAGGAACCGGGCTCCACGCTCATGAGCGGATCGTTCGTGAACTCGGGCACCGTCGTCGCACGCGTCGACCACGTGGGCGCCGAAAACTACGCCGCCAAGATCTCGGCTGAAGCCAAAGCGCAAAAGGAGATCAACTCCGAGATCATGACGACGATGAACAGCATCATCAAGTACGTCAGCTTCATCATCTTCCCCGTCGGCTTGCTTCTGTTCGGAAGCATGTACTGGTTCGGCGGCGTGGAATTCAACGAGGCGATCCTCTCTGCGGTGGCAGCGCTCGTGGGCATGGTGCCAGAAGGGCTCATCCTGCTGACGTCGACCGTGCTCGCATTGGCGGTCATCCGCCTCTCCAAGCATCAAGTGCTCGTGCAGCAGCTCTACTGCATCGAAACGCTCGCGCACGTGGACACGCTGTGCCTCGACAAGACCGGCACCATCACGTCGGGCGCGATGGAAGTCGAAGCCCTGCACGTGCTCGGCGATTCATCGGCGCCCTCGAAAACCGAGCGCGAACACGAGGCAGCAAACGCGGTCATGTCCATCGCATCCGCCGACCCCGATGCCAACGAGACCGGCAAGGCGCTGCTTGCCTGGGGCGAGACCCTGAACGTGAAACCCATTGCAGCGACGGCGTATATCCCCTTCTCGTCGGACCGGAAATGGTCTGGCGCCACGCTGGAGGGCGGTAAGAGCTATGTCATGGGCGCAGGCCAATTCATCTTGGGCGAGCGCTTCGCGGACATCGCCGACGAGGTTGAATCGCGCGCCGAGCACGCCCGCGTCATAGTGCTCGCCCGCATCGACGGCTTCGACGGGGAAACGCTCGTCGGCACCCCCGAGCCGATTGCGCTCGTGATGATTCGCGACCAGATCCGCTCCTCAGCCGCCGAGACGATCGGCTATTTCTGCGAGCAAGGCGTCGACGTGAAGGTGATATCCGGTGACGACCCGCGCACCGTGTCGGGCATCGCCGCGCAGGTGGGCGTGCCGAATGCCGACCGCTTCATCGACGCGACCACGCTCGACACCGACGAGAAAATCGCGCAGGCAGTCGGCGAATACAGCATCTTCGGCCGCGTGAAACCCGAGCAGAAGAAGGCGTTCGTCGTGGCGCTGCAGCAGGCGGGCCATACCGTGGCCATGACCGGCGACGGTGTGAACGACACCTTGGCGCTGAAGCAGGCCGACTGCTCGGTTGCCATGGCGGCCGGCTCCGACGCGGCGCGCAACGTGGCACAGCTCGTGTTGGTCGACAACGACTTCGCCAGCATGCCCAAGGTCGTGGCCGAGGGTCGCCGCTCCATCAACAACCTGCAGCGCTCGGCGTCGCTGTTCCTGGTGAAGACGGTGTTTTCCATGGTCTTGGCGGTGCTGTTCATCTTGCTGCCGTGGCAATACCCCTACCAGCCGATCCAGATGACGCTCATCAGCGCGTTCACGATTGGCCTCCCGTCGTTCGTGCTGGCGCTCGAGCCCAACCGCGACCGCATCAAGGGGCATTTCCTCGAGAACGTCATCGTGAAATCACTGCCCGGGTCGATAGCGGTGATCTTGGCAGTGCTTGCCGTGAACCTTTGGGGGTACCTGGGCATGGGGCTTGACTACGGGCAAGTGTCCACGCTCTGCGTGCTTGTGACAGCATGGATCGGCGTGAACCTGATCTTCCGCGTGTCCATGCCGTTCACGCCCATCCGCATCGCGTTGCTCATCGTCGTCGTCGTAGGCACCATCTGCGGCGCCGTGTTCTTCCCGAACCTGTTTTCGATCAGTCCCTTCGCAAACGACATGTGGACCATCGCGCTTGTCGTCGGGGCTGCGGCTGCGCTCGCGTTCCATGTGCTTTACGGCGCATTCGACCGCTGGCATGCCGACCGCCAAGCCAAGCTCGTTTAACGACAGCGCCTTTTCCCGCAAGCCGCAGGACGTTCCTTCGGCTGATTGGTAAACTATGGTACAAGTTGGTTGTAGATTTGCGCGCAGGGTGTGGCAAGGATCAGCCTCGGCACCATGGGGCAAATCTGCGCACGCAGCGCTTGCGAAAGACTCTAAGGAGCCATGAAAGCACCATGATGCTCAGACGGTTACGCATTTCCAACTGCAGCTGGGTCGAGGACCTCGATATCGAGGTCCGGCACAACCTCGTCATCATCGGCCCAAACGGCTCGGGGAAAACGACCGTGCTACTGTGCCTGGAAATGCTCTTGGCAATGGATAGCTGCCGTTTGCACGAATCGGTCACCGAGGATTTCATTCGCGATAAGGCGAAGCCCTTTTGCATCGAAGCCGCATTCGACAACCTCAGCGCCGACGAGCTGGCCGCGTTCCCCGATGCGGTGGATGCGCGCAAGGGCAACGAGCTTTCGATACGGCTCGAGGCTGACCTCGGCAAAGACGGCGTCGTCATCTCCCATTACTTCCCGAACCGAGCAACGCGCGAGCATCCCACGCAAGCTCAGCAAGCCGTCATCGGCTGGATGCTCGTGGACACCCAGGTATCTGCCCCGAAAATCTTCGACGCGCTTCCCGAAAACGCGAAGATGCTGGCCATCGACGAACCGGAAGCCCATCTCCATCCTTCCAGCCAGAGAAGCCTGGTCAAATCATTGAAGCAAACACCTGGCCAGAAAGTCATCGTGACCCACTCCCCCACCATCGCGAGCTCGTTCGAGCCCGACGAGATCGTCGTGATCCGCGCAGACGGAATCGCCACTCAGCCCGAGCGGGGATTCTTGGACGACGAGGCGAGCATGGTGGCCCGCTGGTGGGTAGGCAGGCGCCTGGAGCCGCTCACCGCCGCAATCGTCATCGCGGTCGAAGGGCCCTCCGACCGGATAATCGTCAACAAGGTCGCGAGCGTTTTGGGCATCGACTTGGACAAGCACGACATCGTGGTGGTCGAAACCGACGGGTGCGGGAACATGAAGGTGGTCGAATCCATCTTTGGAAGCGGCGGCTTCAACATCCCCCTCTACGAGCTGGTCGACGACGACAACAGGGAGGACATCGCAAAGCGCGTCGGCGCCGATTCCACCGACCCCGCCGACCTCGCCGCGCATCACATGTTCATTTCCAGCAACGACCTTGAAGACGAGTACGTGCGCGCCATTGGGGCGTCGCGGATCTGGCGGGTGATCAAGTCGATGAAGGTCTTCTCGAAGACCGAGCTGCGTCGATGCGAGCTAGGCGGCGACGGCAATCCCACCGAAGCCAGCTTGGCCGCGTTCATCCGGGAGAAGACAAGCCGGAAGATACCTTCGGCGATCGTGGCGGCAAGCCTCGTCGACACCGAAAACGCCCCCAAGATACAAAGCGTAGCGCGTCTTCTGAACGCCCTCGAAATCTGACGTTAAGAGCAGCCGACCATGAAAAACTCTCTTACAAAAAAGCCGTCTTCATCCTCTTCGTCATCGCACTCGCGGCCGGACTCGTCGCGTGCATCGCCATCACTATGAGGAAACCGGGCGTGGCTCCGGGAGCCGCTCCCCGCTGCTGCGCCCTTTTTGTAACGTTTCCGTTCGCCTTTTCGTGGTTTACTTAACGTAGAGAATTCCGCGCTCGTTTAACTGCGGGGTTTCCCAAGGAAAGGAAAGGGGAGGAAATGAAGAAGCTCTCTAAACTTTTGTGCCTGATAGCGGCACTCGCCATTGCGGCGATGCTCATCGCATGCAGCAACGGCGGCAGCGGCAGCAGCGCAAGTGCAAGCTCGGCAGCAAGCAACGCGTCTGCAAGCGGATCTGGCGCATCGCAATCCTCTGCGAGCACCGGCGACCCGCTGAGCCTGTGGACCGACAACGCGCCTCTCAAGCAGAAGCTCACAGCCTACGTCGACGACGTCACGAATGAGTCGTCGCCCAACTTCATCCCGGTGGAGGACCGCATCGCCACGTTCGACTTCGACGGCACGCTCTTCTGCGAGACCGACCCGAACTACTTCGACTACACGATGCTCGTCTATCGCGTGACCGAGGACCCGAACTACAAGGACAAGGCATCCGACTTCGAGAAGTCCGTGGCAGCGAAGATCATCGACCTGAATGAAAACGGCACGAAGTACGACGAGCTCCCCGTCGAGCACGGGCAGGCGGTCGCCTCGGCGTTCAAGGGCATGACGATTGACGAGTTCTACGACTACGTGCACGAGTTCATGAAACAGCCCATGCCCAGCTACAAGGGCATGGTCCGCGGCGGCGGCTTCTACCTTCCCATGGTGCAGGTGGTTGATTACCTCAAAGCCAACGACTTCACCGTCTACATCATGTCCGGCACCGACCGGCTCATCTTGCGCGGCATATTCACCGATCCCTCCTGCCCCATCAAAGTGCCGCTCAACCAGGTGCTCGGCTCCGACGAGACGTTGGTGGGCTCCGCGCAGGGCGATGCGGACGGCCTGAACTACACCTTCGGCAAGGACGAAAGCCTTGTGCTGGGCGGCGAGTTCCGCCTCAAGACCCTCAAGGAGAACAAGGTCTACATCATCCAGAGGGAAATCGCCAAGCAGCCGGTGCTGTCGTTTGGCAACTCTTCAGGTGATTTCGCCATGGACAACTACGCGCTTTCCAACAAGACCTACGCTTCGGCGGCTTTCCAGCTGTGCTGCGACGACCTCGAGCGCGAAAACGGCAGCGAGAGCAAGGCGAAGGCCATGTACGAGGATTGCGAGAAGAACGGCTACGTGCCCGTCTCGATGGCCAACGATTGGACGACCATCTACGGCGACGGCGTGACCTACACCGGCGCCAAGAAGGAACTCGCCCTGGCGGCATAGCCGATCACGCCCCACATCCCGCGTTCGCCGCCCACAGTGGCGAGCGCGGGATGAGCCATCGCGCCGGCAACGTTAAACGGTGCAACCTCATCGCCCCCCGTCAAAAATCGGACGCTTGCCTCAGAGCCGGACGTCCACCTCTGAGGCAAGCGTCCAGCTGAAAGCCCGAAAACCCCAACCTGCCCCATATGCTATGCTGACATCGGCTTTCTCATAGCGGCCGAGGAGGGAACATGGGATTTTTCACCGACGACGACAGCTATCTGTTCCACGAGGGGACCAACTACGAAACGTACCGGAAGCTCGGCGCGCACCCCGACACGATGTTCGGCGTCGACGGGACGCGCTTTGCGGTGTGGGCTCCGAACGCCCAGGCCGTGTCGGTCATCACGCCACGCATGGGGTGGGAACACGAGAACGCCATGAACCGTTCCGATAACGGCGTCTGGGAGCTTTTCCTTCCCCACGTGGGAGCAGGCGACGCGTATCGCTTCGTCGTCATCGGCGCCGACGGGGTGAAGCGCTACAAGGCCGACCCCTTCGCGTTTAGAAGCGAGCAGCGCCCGGCTAACGCCTCCATCATCTGCGACCTTTGGGGCTACGAATGGGGCGACGCCGATTACCAGCAAACGCACGGCAACGCGAACGTCCTGAGCGAGCCCATGGCCATCTACGAGGTGCACCTCGGGTCTTGGAAGAAGGGGTTTAGGGACGAAAACGACAAGGACGGTTTTTTGAACTACCGCCAGCTGGCCGACCAGCTGGCCGAATACGTCACCTACATGGGCTACACGCACGTCGAGCTCATGGGCATATGCGAGTACCCGTTCGACCTTTCGTGGGGCTATCAGGTAACGGGCTATTTCGCACCGACGAGCCGCTACGGGACCCCCGACGATTTCCGCTACCTTGTCGACAAGCTGCACCAGGAGGGTATCGGCGTCATCCTCGACTGGGTGCCGGCGCATTACCCCAAAGACGAATTCGCGCTGTCGTTCTTCGACGGCACGCCGCTGTACGAGTCGCCGGACCCCCTGCGCGCCGAGTATCCCGAGTGGGGCACGATGGCCTTCGATTTCGCCAAACCCGAAGTCCGCTCGTTCCTCATCTCGAGCGCGTTCTACTGGATTCGCGAGTTCCACATCGATGCGCTTCGCGTCGACGCGGTGGCGGCCATGATCTACAACAGCTACAGCAGGAGCGAATGGCGCCCCAACATGTACGGCGGCAACCAGAACCTCGAAGCCCTGGACTTCATGCGCCAGCTTAACGCAGCCGTGCTGGACAACACCCCCGGCTACCTCATCGCCGAGGACTCCTCGGCGGAATGGGGCGTCACCTCGAAGGATCTGGGCATCCAGCTGGGCTTCACGCTGAAATGGAACATGGGCTGGATGAACGACACGCTGCGCTACATCGAGCTTGACCCGATTTACCGCCAGCACCACCACGAGCTGCTCGTGCACACCATCGACTACGCGTTTTCCGAGAACTACGTGCTCGTGCTTTCCCACGACGAGGTCGTGTACGGAAAGAAATCGCTCGTCGAGAAATCGCCTGGCGGCGTTGAGGAGAAGTACGGGTGCCTGAAAACGCTGTTGACGCACCAGATCGGACACCCCGGTAAAAAACTACTGTTCATGGGTCAAGATTTCGCCCAAAACCGCGAATGGTCAGCCACCGAGAGCATCGACTGGCACCTCGCCGAAGACTTCGGGCACCGCGACATCATGGAGACGGTGCGCAGGCTGCTCTACGTGTACAAGAGCCACCCCGCACTGTATTCCGACTCCCAGGATCCCGGCACGTTCGAATGGGTGAACCGCAACGACTTCTGGCGCAACACCATCAGCTACATCCGCCGCAACCCCTGGAATTACGACGGGGCCGTGCTCGTCGTGTGCAATTTCTCGCCCATGCAGATCGACGGCTACACGGTGGGCGTGCCTTTGCCCGGCGATTACCGGCGCGTGTTCAGCACCTACGATTCGCTGCCGAACGGGGGCGGCCCCGACGAAGCGGGCGCGCCCGTGCTCGAGGCTGCGCACGAGGAATGCGACGGGCGCGAGTACCGCCTGACATACGATCTGCGCCCGTACGAGTCCCTGATCGTGGAGCTGCCGTAAGAAATGTTGCAGCGCTTCTTCAGCGACGAGACCGAGGCGTTTCGGTCTCCGGCGGAACCGGGAATCAACCAGTGGGTGACCGTGCGGCTTCGAGTGGAAGCAGGACTCGAAGCGCAGGCGGCGTTGCTCGTGGGAAGGGGCCCGAGCCGGATTCCCATGACCTGCACGCACGCCGACGCGCTGTTCTCGTGGTATGAGGCGAGATTCCGCTGCGGCCTGGAGCCCCTCACGTACCGCATTGCCATCGACTGCGAAGGCGAGCGCTTCGTCTACCAGAAGTGCGGCGCCTGCCGGCTCGAAGACGCCCGCTCGTCGGCGTACGATTTCCGCGTGGTGCCCGGCTTTACCACCCCCGCTTGGGCAAAGGGCGCGCTTCAGTACCAGATCTTCCCCGACCGCTTCGCAAACGGCGATCGGGGAAACGATGTGGCTGTCGCGGAGTACGCCTACGACAACAAGCACGTGAGGCCCGCCAAAAGCTGGGATGCACCGCTTGCGGAAGATGATTACCGTTGCTTCTACGGCGGCGATTTGAGAGGAATCGCGGAGAAGCTCGATTACCTCCAATCGCTTGGAGTGGAAGCAATCTACCTCAACCCCATATTCGTGTCCCCTTCCTCGCACAAATACGACACTCAAGATTACGACCACGTCGACCCGCATTTCGGCGTTATCGTCGACGACGTCGATTGCGAGCTGCCGCCTGGCGTTATCGACAACGAGACGGCGCGCCGCTACATTTGCAGGACCACATCGCGCAGCAACCTCGAGCTCAGCGATGCGCTGTTCGCCGATTTGTGCCGGGAGGTTCATAGTCGCGGCATGCGCATCATCCTAGACGGCGTGTTCAACCACTGCGGATCGTTTTCCCGATGGATGGACCGAGAGGGCGTGTACCGAAACGCCGGCGCAACCGACCGGGGGGCGTACCGTTGCCCGGAAAGCCCCTACGGTAATTTCTTTGCCTTCAAAGATGCCGGGGCGAGCACTTACGAGGGCTGGTGGGATTACCCGACCCTGCCCAAGCTTAATTACGAGAACTCGGCCGAATTGGTGGAACGCATCCTGGCCGTCGCGCGCAAATGGGCGATGCCTCCCTACTCCATCGATGGGTGGCGCCTTGACGTTGCCGCCGACCTGGGGCATTCGAGGGAATTCAACCACGCGTTCTGGCGCCGCTTCCGCACCGAGCTGAAGCGGGTGAACCCCGAGCTGCTCATCGTGGCGGAGCATTACGGCGATGTCAGCTCATGGCTGCAAGGCGATCAGTGGGACACCGTCATGAACTACGACGCGTTCATGGAACCGCTCACGCACTTCCTCACCGGCATGGAAAAGCACTCCGACCACACGCGCGATGACCTCTACCAGGATGGCGAAGCCTTCTGGAAGGCGATGCGGGCGGGCATGGCGCGTTTCGGCGGAGGGTCGTTGCTCTGCGCCATGAACGAGCTTTCGAACCACGACCATTCGCGCTTCCTCACGCGGACCAACCGCACGGTGGGCAGGCTGCAATCGTCGGGCGCGGCAGCGGCGGGCAAGGGCGTGGACAAGCGCGTGCTCGGCGAGGCGGTGGTCGTGCAGATGACCTGGCCTGGGGCGCCGACCATCTATTACGGCGACGAAGCCGGGCAGGTTGGATGGACCGACCCGGATTGCCGCCGCACGTATCCGTGGGGATCCGAGGACGAAAACCTCATCGAGCTGCACCGCGAGCTCGCGCGCGTCCGAGCGGAGCACCCCTGTCTGCGCAACGGCTCGTTTGCGCCGCTTGGCGGGGGACGCGGGTGGATTGCCTATGGGCGATTCTCGGAGGACGGCGATTGCGTAGCGGTCGTGTGCAACAACCTGGAAGAGGCTCAGACCGTGCAGCTCCGCCTTCGCACGCTGGGCATTGCCGACGACCGCGCAATCGTATTGCGTCTGCGCACGGCAGACTGCGGCTTCGACGGCCGTGTGAACGAAGTGGGACAAGTCAACGATGGCGTACTGGCCCTCCGCATTCCCGCAAAAACCGCTTATGTGCTTTGCCCAAAGTAAGCGCCAAAACGTTTCTGAAACTCATTGCAAAAGCGCCCTCCATTGGAAGGCGCTTTCTTCTCATAAGCTTCTAGGCGTTTCCGCTACTTACCCATGGTTCCCTTCGCGGATTCTATAGCAGCCTCAACGGCTTGGATCTCGTTTTGCTCAAGGGCGCTCAACGTCGAGACTTCGATTATCTCGGCCTTGAGTTCTCCCTCACCTGCCGCTTGGGCATTGGGGCCACTCTTGCCGTACGACATGCCGCCACGGCCTTTCCAGTAATTCGCGCGCTTCCGGTCGCGCCTATCGCGCAGCCTCTGGCTCCGCCCTCAACCGCTTCGGGCTCGGCGCCTCCGCTGGTTGGCAGCCGCGAATGCCCTACAATGCACAAGGAAGCCACCAGCGACATGCGAAGGAGCAGCCATGGAGTACCGAAGATTTGGGGACACCTACTACGTGAGGCTGGACCGCGGCGACGAGATCATCTCGTCCATCATGGGGATCTGCGAAAAAGAGCATGTCGAATCGGCCATCTACAGCGGCATCGGCGGTTGCAGCGAGGCCCAGATCCAAACCTTCCTCCCCGAAGCGGGCGAGTTTGAAACGCAGGTGTATGCGGGCATGCTCGAGCTCGTGTCGCTGACAGGCAATGTCGTCTCCGACGACGAGGGCAAACTCAACCAGCACGCCCATGCGCTCTTCTCGTACAAGGAAGGCGACGAGCATCGCATCGCGGCGGGGCACGTCAAGTCAATCACCGTGCTCTACACCGCCGAGATAGAGCTGCGGCCCACCGTCGGCGGCGCCATCAAGATGCAGCGCGCCCCCGAGACAGGCACGGGCTTCTGGCGTTTCGAGAAATAGCACGCAGCTTTCCGGGGGCGGGGGCCAACCGGGGACCCCGCCCCCGGAAAGCCGGCTTGCTGTCACATCCATCTTACTTTGCGGCGAAAGGACACCATTATGGGCAAACGAGGTTTGGCATCGATGAAGAAAAGCCGGATATGGATACTGGGCATGGCGATTGCCCTGGCATTTGCCTTAAGCGGGTGCGGGCAGAGCGGGGCGGCGACTTCTTCCTCTGCCGCTTCCAGCTCGGTTGCGTCTTCGAGCGCGGCTGAGGCTTCGGCGCCGAGCTCGGCGGCAAGCACGAACGTCGGCGCCGACGGCGTGAAGCTTTCCGACGACTCGTCCGACTTCGTGTTGCTGAGCGAGGCCGTGCCCGATGCTATCTTGGAGATTCGCTACTATTCCACCTACAACTTCGTGGGCGACCGCATCGACGGCTATGAGGAGCCGTTGGCCTTCCTGACCCGGGAGGCCGCCGAGGCGCTGCGGGAGGTCAGCGACGCGCTGGTGGAGCAGGGCTACCGGCTCAAGATCTACGACGCCTATCGGCCCCAGATGGCCGTGACCCACTTCATGAACTGGGCGCTGGACAGCGAGGACGTCAGGATGAAGGAATACTTCTATCCCGAGCTGGACAAGGACGTGCTGTTCCCCCAGGGCTATATCGCCGAGCACTCCGGCCACAGCCGGGGCAGCACCGTCGATCTGACGCTGTTCGACATGACCACCGAGAAGGAGGTGGACATGGGCGGCACCTTCGATTACTTCGGCGAACTGAGCCACCCGGACTACACCGAAATCACCGAGGAGCAGTACGAAAATCGCATGATCCTGCGGGAGGCGATGCTGGCCCACGGCTTCAAGCCCCTGGCGGAGGAGTGGTGGCACTTCACGCTCGCGGACGAGCCCTACCCGGACACCTA
>CADAKR010000002.1 GCA_902788545.1 uncultured Coriobacteriaceae bacterium | reverse complement strand
AACCCATCGCGCAATGGGTTTTTCTCTCCTGTCCCCGAAAACCCGCCTCGGCCGAGTGGGAGGATTTGTGCATTTGAGCCGTTTGTCCCACTGTAGGGGGTCGAAATTGCTCACTGAGGCGCGTATAATTAAAGTCCCCAGTTGAAGGGCATAATCGCGACAGAAAAGGACCAATTGTGAGCGACCGCAACACTGATATCAAAGCACGCGCCGACGAGGCAATCGCCGACGACGCGAAGCTAACCGAAACCGTCGAGCAGCTGGCCGTGGGTTCGCGCCGCGAGCGCCAGCACGCCGCCGCCGTGCTGCACGCCGTCGCGAAAGCCGACGCCTCCCTCCTGGTTCCTCACATCGACAAGCTCATCGATGCGCTGAACCGCCCCGAGGCCCAGACGCGCTGGGAGGTGCTCGAAGCGCTGACGCTCATCGTCCCGCTCGACGCCCGCTCGTGCGGCAAGGCCATCCCCGAAGCGGAAACTTCGCTGTTCGACGAGGAAAGCGGCCCGGTCCGCCTGGCTGCCATGCGCTTCCTGTGCAAGATCGGCGCCACGACGGCGAACCGCTCCGACAAGGTGTGGCCCCTCATCGACGAGGGCATCCAGTGCTATCACGGCGACCTGGAATTCAACGACATGCTCATCGCCCTGATCGACTTTTCGACGGGCAAGCTCTCCGACGACGTGAAGGCTTCCTTCGCCGAGCGCATGAAGTTCGACGCCGAGAACGGCAAAGGCACCCTTCGACGCCGCGCCCAGCAGATCACCGACAACCTGAAGTAGCATTAAAGAACATATCGTTAACACGCATCGAAAGGGCGCGTCTTGGCGGGCCCTTTCCATATAATGGCAGCATTGCCTTCGAAAGGGGAACACGTGAGCAACGAGACGACCTCCCTCCTCGAGGTGGGAGGGAAGACCTACGAGTATTATCCCGTCAGCGCATGCGAAGGGGCGCAGAAGCTGCCATATTCGCTGACGGTGCTGCTGGAAAACGTGCTGCGCAACGCGCGCGATGAACAAGAGGCGCGCGTATACGCCGACCGCATCGTGAAGGCGGGGCTTGCGGGCGAGGCGGGCGAGGAAGTCGAGTTCGCCCCCGCGCGCGTGCTGTTCCAGGACTTCACGGGCGTGCCGGTGTTCGTCGACTTCGCGGTCATGCGCGATGCGTGCGTGGCGCTGGGCGGCGATCCGGCCAAGATCAACCCGCAGGTGCCGTGCGATTTGGTCATCGACCATTCCGTCATCGCCGACGAGTTCGGTTGCGCCGGCGCCATGCAAGCCAACATGCAGCTGGAATTCGCGCGCAACCGCGAACGCTACAGCTTCCTGAAATGGGCGCAGGATTCGTTCCAGAACGTGCGCATCGTGCCACCCGGGCAAGGCATCTGCCACCAGCTCAACATCGAGAATTTCGCAAGCGTCACAATGACGCGCGAAGGCGACAGGCCGCTCGCGTACTTCGACACGGTGGTCGGCACGGACTCGCACACGCCCACGGCCAACGGCATCGGCGTGCTGGGGTGGGGCGTGGGCGGCATCGAAGCCGAAGCCGCGGCGCTCGGGCAGCCCATCACCACGCTCGTGCCGCGCGTGGTCGGCGTGAAGCTGACCGGCGAGCTGCGCAGCGGCGTGGCGGCTATGGACGTCGCTCTGCATTTCGCGCAGATGCTGCGCGCGAAGGGCGTCGTCGGCTGCTTCGTCGAGTGCTTCGGACCGGGCGTGTCGGCCCTTTCCGCCACGCAGCGCGCTTGCATTTCCAACATGACTCCCGAATACGGCAGCACGTGCACGCTGTTCCCCGTCGATGGGCAGACGCTCGATTTCCTGCGCATGACCGGCCGCAGCGATCAGCAGGTGGCGCTTGTCGAAGCGTATGCGAAGGCGCAAGGCCTCTGGCTTGGCGAAGACGACGAGCCGCGCGTGTATTCCGAGGTCATCGAGCTCGACCTGGGCAGCGTCGCGCGTTCGATGGCGGGCCCGTCGCGTCCGCACGACCGCTTCGACATCGCGGACGGGAAACGCCGCTTCCATGACATCTGCGCCGAACGTGCGCTCGACATGAACGCGAAAGCCCAGGTCAGCCTTGGCGGCGAAACGCACGAGCTGATGCATGGCGCCATCGCCATCGCGGCGGTCACCAGCTGCACGACGGCGACCGACCCGCGCATGATGCTGGCATGCGGCCTCATGGCGAAGAAGGCCGCCGCACTTGGCCTGAAACCCAAGCCGTGGGTGAAGACCGTGTTCGCGCCCGGCAGCCATGCAACCGAGCTGCTGCTCGAACGCGCCGGCTTGCTGGAAAGCCTGCAAGCGCTCAACTTCGCCACCTGCGGCTTCGGCTGCATGAGCTGCATTGGCAATTCCGGCCCCATCCTGCCCGAGATGCACGACATCGCAGGCGACATCGAGCTTGCCAGCGTCCTTTCGGGCAACCGCAACTTCGAGGGCCGCATCTCGCCCGACGTGGCGCAGAACTTCCTCATGACTCCCGCGGCGGTCATCGCCTACGCGCTGGCCGGCACCGTCGATTTCGACATGGAGGCCGACCCGCTTGGCCAGGACGTCAACGGCAACGACGTGCACCTGCGCGATCTGTGGCCTGAAGCCGACGAGGTCGAGGCGCTCATGGCGCACGTCGACGCCGACCTGTACGCCCAGGGATCGCAGGGCTTGTTCGATGGCGATGCGGCCTGGCAGGCGCTGTCGGTCGAGAAGAGCGACCTGTTCGCGTGGGACGATTCGTCCACCTACGTGCGCCGCGCGCCGTATTTCGACGGCATGGGGCGCACCCCCGAGCCGCCGGCCCCCATCAAGGATGCCCGCGCGCTCGCGCTGCTCGGTGACTTCATCACGACCGACCACATCTCACCGGCGGGCGCTTTCGCAGCCGAGACCCCGGCGGGTCGTTACCTGCAGGAACGCGGCGTGCAGCCGGCCGATTTCAACACGTATGGCAGCCGGCGCGGCAACCACGAGGTCATGATGCGCGGCACGTTCGCCAACGTGAAACTGGCCAACCAGCTGGCGGAAGGCCGCAAGGGCGGATGGACGCGCGATTTCACAACCGGAGACGTCGACTGGCTGTTCGATGCCGCCATGCACTATGAGGCAATTGGCACGCCCGTCATCGTCGTGGCCGGCAAGATGTACGGGTCCGGATCGTCGCGCGACTGGGCGGCCAAGGGCCCGATGCTGCTCGGCGTGCGCGCGGCGCTGGCCGAAAGCTTCGAGCGCATCCACCGGTCCAACCTCATCGGCATGGGCATTTTGCCGCTGCAGTTCAAGGAAGGCGAAAACGCCGCCAGCCTTGGACTCGACGGCACCGAGCGCTACACGATCGAGCGCACCGGCCAGACCGCCACGGTGACGGCCGCGAAACCGGATGGAAGCACATGCACGTTCGATGTTATCGTGCGCATCGACACCCCAACCGAAGACGACTACTACGCTCACGGCGGTATACTGCAATACGTTCTCAGAAGCTTGCTGTAGAATTGTGCGCTCGGGCCTGCCCGTTCCGCCCCGAGCGCACAATTCGTGACGGAAGGACCATATGACCGACAAGATCCAAATGAAAACGCCGCTCGTCGAGATGGACGGCGACGAGATGACGCGCATCATCTGGCAGATCATCAAGGACAAGCTCATCTGCCCGCACGTCGACTTGAAAACCGAGTACTACGATCTGGGCCTGGCCGAACGCGACAAGACCGACGACCAGGTGACCATCGACTCGGCCGAAGCCACCAAGCGCCTGGGCGTGGCCGTGAAATGCGCCACCATCACGCCGAACGCCGCGCGCGTCGAGGAATACGACCTCAAGCAGATGTGGAAGAGCCCCAACGGCACCATCCGCGCCATGCTCGACGGCACCGTGTTCCGCGCGCCCATCCTGGTGAAGGGCATCCAGCCGGTCGTGCGCAACTGGGAAGAACCCATCACCATCGCGCGTCACGCGTACGGCGACATCTACAAGAACACCGAGATCGTCGTGCCCGGCGCCGGCAAGGTCGAGCTCGTCTACACGGGCGCCGACGGCACCGAGATCCGCGAGCTCGTGCACGAGTTCGACGGCCCTGGCATTGCGCAGGGCGTGCACAACCTCGACGCCAGCATCGCCAGCTTCGCGCGCAGCTGCTTCAACTATGCGCTCGACATCAAGCAGGACCTCTGGTTCTCGACGAAGGACACCATCTCGAAGAAGTACGACCACCGCTTCAAGGACATCTTCGCCGAAATCTACGAAGCGGAATACGCGCAGGCGTTCGAAACGGCCGGCATCGAGTACTTCTACACGCTCATCGACGACGCCGTGGCACGCGTGATGAAGGCGCGCGGCGGGTTCATCTGGGCCGTGAAGAATTACGACGGCGACGTGATGAGCGACATGATCAGCAGCGCGTTCGGCAGCTTGGCCATGATGACGAGCGTACTCGTGTCGCCGACGGGCGTCTACGAATACGAGGCGGCGCACGGCACGGTGCAGCGCCACTACTACAAGCACCTGAAGGGCCAGGAGACGTCGACGAACTCGGTGGCCACCATCTTCGCGTGGACAGGCGCGTTGCGCAAGCGCGGCGAGCTGGACGAACTGCCCGGCCTCATGGCGTTCGCCGACCGCCTGGAGGCGGCAACCATCGATACGATCGAAGCCGGCGAGATGACAGGCGACCTTGCCCGCATCACGACGCTCGAAAATCCGAAGGTTCTCAGCACCGAGGCGTTCATCGATGCCATCGCTGCGAAAATGTGACGCCGGCGCCAGGCGCCGATGCCGCATTACTATAAAAGTTGCAGCAAAGAGGGCTGTTACGGCACAATGTGACAACGGTGCCTGGCACCAGTGTCACATTGACGATTAAGCGAAAGGCACAACATGGCAAGTGGATTTGACAACCTGATTGACGCGCTGAAGCAGTCGGGCATGGACGTTGACAACATCGGCGGCACTGGCCGCGATGGCGAAGGCGAAGCGTCCGACGCTGCCGGCGCGGGCGAAGGTGCCAGCGCAGGCGAAGGCGCCGGCTCGGGTGGCAGTTCGCGCAGCCGCGGCGACATGCCGTTCGGGGGAGGTACCGGCTTCCCGTTCACCGCATTCGGCGGCGGACGCCGTCGGGGTGCAGGCGGCGGTGGCGGAGACGAGCCTCCCAACATCGAGTTCGCCAGCCAACTTGGCGATCGCATGGCGTCGTGGAGCAAGCGCACCATCGTCATCGCCATCATCGTGGCACTGATCATTGTCGCAATCGCGTATTGGTGGTTCCATCCGCCCATCAGCATCAACAGCATCGACACCTGGATATTCGTCACCATTTGCATCTTGCTGCCCGCTTTCGTGTTCTTCCGCGGCCGTTCGCGCCGCTACGAGACGGGCGACAGCAAGCTCGATCCGAATCCCGGGAAGTCGAAGTCGTTCAAGTTCCTCTCGTTCATCCCGGTCGTCATCCTGGCGCTCGGCCTTATCGGCTGGGTTGCCTCGCTCGACCTGTTCCCCGGCAACGCGAAGAAGTACGCCGAGGTGCTGCAAACCGACACCATGACGTTCGCCGAGGACATCCAAGAGGTCAACTACTCGCAGATTCCCGTCATCGACCGCGAATCGGCCATCCTGCTCGGCAACCGCGAGATGGGCTCGATTCCCGATTACGTCAGCCAGTTTGAAATCGACCCGCTGTACAGCCAGATCAACTACAAAGGCGCGCCCGTGCGCGTCAGCCCGCTGGGCTACGCCGACCTGTTCAAGTGGTTCACGAACCGCGGCGAGGGCATTCCGGCCTACTCGCTCGTCAACATGACGACGCAAGACGCCGAAATCGTGCGCTTGGGCGAAGGCAACGGCATGAAGTACACGTCCAGCGAACCGCTCGCGCGCAACATCGACGGTTACGTCCAGCTGAAGTACCCGTTCTACATCTTCGACGAGAAGTCCTTCGAAATCGACGAGGACGGCCAGCCATGGTGGATCTGCCCCGTGCGCAAGTACACCATCGGCCTGTTCGGCGGCGAGACCATCGACCACGTGGTGATGTGCAACGCGACGACCGGCGAATGCTCCGAGATGGCGGTCAGCGAAGTGCCGCAATGGGTCGACCGCGTGTACCCGGCCGATTTGCTCCTCAAGCAGTACAACTGGTCCGGCCGCTATCAGCAAGGCTGGTTCAACTCGTGGCTCGGCCAGTCCGGCGTCGTGCAGACCACGCCGGGATCGGGCGGCAAGCTCGGCTACAACTACATCGCGAAGGAAGACGACGTGTGGGTCTACACCGGCGTCACGTCTGCGACGGCGGACAATTCCATCGTCGGTTTCGTGCTCATCGACCAGCGCACGGCCGAATCGCACTACTACGCGGTTGCCGGCGCCACCGAGACTTCCGCCATGGAATCGGCGGAAGGCCAGGTGCAGCACCTGCGCTACACGTCCACGTTCCCGCTGCTCATCAACGTTTCCAACCAGCCGACCTACTTCATGGCGCTGAAGGATGCTGCGGGCCTCGTGAAGAAGTTCGCGATGATCGACATCCAGCGCTATCAGAACGTGGCGGTGGGCGACACGGTGGCCGAGTGCCAGAAGAACTACGAGACGCTGCTGGCCACCAACGGCGCCATCTCGACGGCTGATCTCGCCAGCTCGTCCACGTTCGGCGAGGCGAACGGCACCATCCGCACGATGGCCCAGGCGGTCATCGAGGGCAATTCGCACTACTACGTGACCCTCGAGGGCGACGACGCCATCTACGATTTCGTGCTGCCGGGAACCATCCAGATCGTCGGCTACGCGGTCGGCGACGAGATCTCGTTCACCTTCGTGGAAAACGAGCCCACGAACACCGTCAGCGAGATCACGTCCGCAAAGGTGAAGGAGAAGGTGGAACAGGCTGCGGCGTCAGAAGCGGCGTCGAGCGCATCGGCTGCAAGCTCTTCGGCCAGCGCGTCAGCCGCTTCCTCCGACGCTTCTGCTTCTGCGGCCAGCGCAAGCGCCTCGCCTACTGCTGCCAACGCGGCGTAGGACGACTGTGCGCGTTGGGTTGACATACCGACTGAGCGACCTCGCGTCTACGGCGCGCCCCCTTGCGGTCCGGTTTGCAGCGCTGTCCCTTTCGGCGACGCTGGCGATAACGCTTGCTGCGGCTCCGCTGGCCAGCGCGTTTGGCGCTGATGGCGAAAGCGAGCAGTCCGCCGAAGCGCCGGGAAGCGTGCAAGAGAGCAGCGAGGCGGTCGCGCCGAGCGATGCCCCAGACAGCGACGCAAGCGATGACGTTGCAAGCAGCGAGGCGGCATCGGCTTCTTCGCCTCAGAGCGAGGCGGGCAGCAAGGAGGCGAGCAGTGCCGAGGAGAAAAAGCGCAAGGAAAAAGAAGAGGCAGCTGCGAAGAAACACGCCGAAGCCGATGCGCTATTTGCCCAAATCGACTCGTTGAACTCGAGCTACAGTTCGGCCCAGGCAGATAAGGAAGCCGCAGAGCGCGAGCGCGAGGACGCCATTGTCGCGCGGGACGAGGCGAAGGAGCGGCTTAAAGGGGAAATCGAGCAGTTAAAGAAAATCCAAGCAGAGCTTTCCGATTTCGCCGTGCTCATGTACAAGCAGGGCGGAATGCCCCCGTACCTTGACGCGGTGCTGGGCTCGACAAGCTACGGCGAGCTTCTGACTTCCTGGAATGCCATGACCATCATCGGCAATAGGGGCCTCGAGCTTGCCAGTGAAAAGCGAAAGATCCAGTTGAAAATCCAGAAAGAGCTGGATGACCGGGAAAAGAGCGTCGTGGAGGCAGGACGCAAGGCGGCCCTCGCCGAAATCAAATGCAAGCAAATCGTCGCCACGCAGCTAGCGCTTGCCGTGCAGGCCTGGAACACGAAGGCCGAAGCGCACGACATCCTCGGCGAGACGAGCGAAGCCGAAAACGCGCGCAATGAGGCCAACAGCGCGAAAGAGGCCCTGGACAGGGCCATCGCCGAGGGATTGGGCGGCGAAAACGTGCAATCTGGCAACGGGGTGTTCGCCTATCCCTGCCCCGGGTCCATCATTTCGAGCGGCTTCGGCTACCGCGACTTCGATCACGCGGTCCATAAGGGAATCGACATGGCGGCTCCCGAGGGAACGCCTTACTATGCTGCCGACAGCGGCGTGGTCACCGCTGTGACGAACGGCGGTGGCGACAACGGGGGCGCGGGGAACTGGATCGTCATCGACCATGGCAACGGCGTCGTGACCAAGTACATGCACTCGCTCATAACGTTCGTGGCGGTCGGCGAACACGTGGAGCGCGGCCAGAACATCGGGCTTGTTGGGTCGACTGGCAACTCGACCGGTCCGCACCTGCATTTCCAGGTCGAAGTCTACGGCGCCGCCGTCGATCCTTCTGCGTTCTTGTAGCCGTCCGCCTTCGCAGGCGCTTTTGCGGACTGCGCGCAACCGATGGAGAAACCGTCGAGTTCTTCCTCAAAAGGGGCAAGAACGGATATCATAGTCGGGCTGCTTAACCGCAGCGTGAACTGTTAGCAGTTCCGCTACCGAAGACAGCTGGTGCCGAAAGGCTCAAACGCGCAAGCGGCCCGCCGAGGTGGTTGCAAATGATTTGGCTGTTGCGACCCCTGCTGTCTTTTGGCGCAGGGGTCGTTTCTTTTCCAAGGAACGGTTCCACCAAGGAGCGGAACCCGATTTGGAAAAGAAAGGAGGTGCCAAGCATATGCCCAATGCTCGCAATCAAGAGATGATGGAGAACATCAAGGCCGACCTCGAAGGCGTTAGCGCCGTGTGGGTTGTCGACGCCTGCGGTCTGACCGTGAAGGAAGTCGAGGGCCTTCGTCGCACCATCCGCGAATCTGGCGCCATCATGAAGGTGTACAAGAACACCATCATGCAGAAGGCGCTGGCAGAACTCGACATGGTCAACATGGACGAAATCCTGGCTGGCCCGTCTGCGTTCGTGTTCTGCGGCGGCGACGTGGCGGCTGCTGCCAAGGCGGTTACCGAATTCGCCAAGGAGAACGAGAAGCTGGAAGTGAAGGGCGGCATGATGGACAACACGTTCGTCAGCGCCGAGGAGATCAAGGCCATCGCGTCCCTGCCCTCCAAGGAGGTCCTTCTCGCCCAGATCGCCGGTGCTATCTCCGGTGTCGCTCGTGGCCTGGCCGTTTCCATCAACGGCATCCCGAGCGGTTTGGCTCGCGCGATCCAGCAGGTCGCCGACCAGAAGGCTGCGTAAGCGCAGCGTACGCGGCCTAGCCGCATAAGGTAAACGAAACGGCCGAAGGGCCACGCGGGCACGGTGCCCGCACCGAATAGAAAGGAACAGCACAATGGCTGCTACCAAGGAAGAGATTATTGAGGCTTTGAAGGAAATGTCGCTGCTCGAGGCTTCCGAGCTCGTCAAGATGATCGAGGAAGAGTTCGGCGTGTCCGCCGCTGCTCCGGCTGCCGTGGCTGTCGCTGCCGCCCCGGGTGCTGGCGATGCTGGCGCTGCCGAGGAGAAGTCCGAGTTCGACGTCGTGCTCGAGGGCTTCGGCGACAACAAGATCGCCGTCATCAAGGCCGTTCGCGAGATCACGGGCCTGGGCCTGAAGGAGGCCAAGGAGGCCGTCGAGGGCGCTCCGACCCCCATCCAGGAGGGCGTTGCCAAGGACAAGGCCGAGGAGATCAAGGCCAAGCTCGAGGAGGCCGGTGCTGCTGTTACCCTGAAGTAACAACAAGGCCACAGGTTTTCACAAAGGGGGCGCCTAGGCGTCCCCTTTGCTTTATAGTGGAGTGGAGTATGTAGAAAGGGGTCGCAATGCAGCAGATTCAGTACTTCAAGTCGGCTTGGGGCGACATCAAGAATTCGCACGGCTGGTTCGGAAAGCTGTGCTTGTTGGCGCTCATCAACTTCATCCCTATCTTTGGGCAGATCGTCACGCTCGGCTATCTGTATGGTTGGGCGCGCGAAATAGCCTGGGGCACGCATGAGCCCATGCCCGCCCGCATCTTCGGGAACGAGGACGGCAAGCTGTACCGCCGTGGCTGGTTCGTGTTAGTGCTCACGTTCGTCTTCGCTCTTGTGCCCTCCATCATCATGGGCATCGGTTCCAGCATGCAAGGTGCCGGCTTGTGGGGCGTTGCTTCCAACGCGCACGCCGTCGGCAGCTCCATCATGTCTGGCGTCGGCTTGCTGCTGTACCTGGTGGGCCTCGTCGGCGTGCTCCTGCTCGCCATCTTGGCCTGGATCGGGTCGATGCGCATCAGCATCTACGATCGCCTGTCCGCAGGCTTCCAGCTCAGCAAGATCTGGAAGATGTTCCGTCACGACACCGGCGGCATCATGCGCATTTTCGGCATGAACCTGCTCGTCAGCTTCATCATCGGCATCGTGCTTTCCATCGTGTACTTCATCGTGTTCTTCCTGATTATCTTCGCGGGCGTGGCCGGCCTGGCCGCCAGCGGCTACAACGTGAGCATGATGCAGCACATGACCGACGCACAGGCCGCTGCCATGACGCTCCAGTTCGTTGCGAGCGCGGGCGTCGTCGGCTTTTTGGGCATCCTCGTTCTCGTGTTCATCACGTATGTGGCTCAGGTGTTCGTGCTGCTGCTCGTGGCGCGCGCAATGGGCTACTGGACGATGCAGTTCGACGTGCCTCGTTGGTGCGGTCAGGATGATCCGATGCCCTTCGAGACAGCGCCTCCTGCGGCCACTGCCGCCCAGGCGTATCCCACCGCTCCCGTTACCAACGCGCCCGATGCGGGCACGATTCCGCCCACGGCGCCTGCGCCGCAACAGCAGCAGACCGATTGGTACGGCCAGCCCCTGCAGCAAACCCAGCAGGTAGGCCAGGCACAGCCCGCTCCCGTCGTGGCGCCGGTTCCCATGCCCGCGCCTGCGGCCGATGCGCCGGTTGCCGATGCGCCGGCTGCCGAGGCGACTGCTCCCATTGCGGAGGATTCGTATGCCGAGCCTACCGGGGCAGACGAGGCGCCAGCTGCCGAAGCGGCCGTCGAGGCTCCCGAAGCTGCCGAGTCCGAATCCATCGCCGACGAAGCGACCCCCGTCGAGCCGGGACAGCTGTCGGGCTTCACCTACACGGGCGTGACCACGCCTCCCGCACAGGTCACCCCCAGCGGAGCCGATCCGTCCGACCTCACGCCGCCCGACCTGCTCGTCGTGGTTCCCGAAGAGGCCACGCCCGAATCACCGGCTGAAGGGGAAGAGGCCCCGCAAGAATAAGCGCGGGAATAGAACAGCTCATGAGAGGAGGGCGCCCCAGACGGGACGCCCTCCTTGTCGTATCGGGTAAATCAGCCGCTATTCGCAAATGTGCGTCATGCCGACCGCAAGCATGGTGAACACGTGGTCGTCGGCGAGCGAGTACAGCACATTCTTCCCTTCGCGCTGGAACTTCACGAGGCGCGATGCCTTCAGGATCCGCAGCTGATGCGACACGGCGCTTTGCGTTGCGCCGATGGTCTCGGCGATGTCGGCCACGCACAGCTCACCGCCCATGAGCGAATACAGGATCTTGATGCGGGTCGTGTCCGAAAACACCTTGAACAGGTCGGCCAGATCGTAGAGGATCTCCTCGTCGGGCATGTCCGCCTCGAATGCTGACATAGCTTCGCTTATATGGTCGTTATTCTTGGTCATGACATACCGCCCCTTGTGTTGTCGGGAGATTTGACTGATAATGTAGCCAAACTGTATACAACGTATTATCCATGGTACCAGAGTAGAAACGCAGCAATATGGATAAAAGTCTGAAGCATCTCAGCCGACTTGATTTGCTCGAGCTCATGGTGAAGCTCTCGGAAGAGAACGATGCAATCAAGGCGGAAAACGCCCAGCTCAGGAATGCTCTTGCGGCGAAACCTGCCGTGTCCCGCGCAGCGAAGATCGGCTCGATCGCCGAGCTCGCCTTGCAATCGAACGGCTATTTCGAGGCCGTGCAACGCTCCGCGGACGACTACCTGCGCGAAATCAAGCGCATGCGCGATCAGCTCGCCGCCCGTACGGGCGCTGCCGGGCAACAGCCGCAGGCGGGCCAGCAGGCCGTGGCCGATTCCTCTTCGCGGAGCGTGCAAAACCAGGCGCGCGCAACCGTGAACAGGGCGAATGCGCAGGCAGAGGCCATCCTCGCCGAGGCGCGCAAGCAATCGGAAACCATGCTTGCCGATGCAACACGCCAGTCCCGTTCAATCATTTCGCGTGCGAACCATCAGGCCGAAGCCATCATGCAGTCCGCGCGGGAAGACGCCGATCGCCAGGCGGCCGTGCGCAGCGATGCGCAAGCCTCGCAGCAGCGGCAGGTCGCCAGCAGCGCAGCCCGGGAAGCTGCGGGCGCGAAGATCGCCGATCAGCGGGCTGTTCAGCAGGTATCCCAGCAACGGCAGCAGCCCGTTCAGCAACAGCGTCAGGAAACGCAGCAGCGGGCCGTTCAACAGCAAGCGGCTCATCAAAGGGCGGCTCGCCAGCAGGCCATTAGACAGCAATCGCCGACGGTTGCCGTGGCGACGCGCGGCCGTCATGCGCGTCCAGCCGAGGGGTGATAACGATGGCTTACGACCAGGCTATCCCGCTTGGTGCAGGCCTTTCCGGTCCAGTGGGCATGCCGTCCTTGTCGGGCAGCATGAACATGCCGGCGCCCCAGAACGTCATGGCCGCTGCCTCCAACGCCCCGGCAACAACCCCATCCTCCGAAGCAGGCCCTTCGCCTGCCGACAACAACATGCCCCCGCGCTACACGGCGGCCGACTATCGCAACGAGCTGACCCGTGCGCGAAAGGCGCGAAGGCGCAAGATCCTCCTCGTCGTCTTCCTGGTGCTCGTGCTTGTGGGCGCCGCTGCTGCGGCCATCTTGCATTTCGGCGCTTCGGCGCGCGCGGTGTCCGACGGCGCCATGGAGCCCGTCATGTCCCAAGGGCATGCCGTCGTCACGGTGAAGGCGCACGAGCTCAAGACGGGGCACGTGGTCGCCTACCATGACGGTTCGGGCGATGTGAAATTCGGCCGCATCGTCGCCGAACCCGGAAACTGGGTCAGCGTATCGCCCGATGGCACGGTTGCCGTCAGCGAAGAGGCGCTTACCACCGATAGCGCGAACGGCGTGTTCGGCTCGAATGCGAGCTCCATCACGACGCGCGAGGTGCCCGACGATTCCTACTACGTCCTCGGCGACGCCGAAGACGCCACGCCCAGCGGCCTGACCACGGAATCCGACTTCGTCTCCAACGACGCCATCGAAGGCAAGGCGGTCGCCACCGTCTGGCCCATCACCTCGCTCAGCCTCGTCTCCTAACCGCCCAAACCCGGACACTTGCCTCAGGGGCGGACGTCCACCTTTGAGGCAAGTGTCCAATTGCGTGTGTTTCTTTCAGAATGGCAAACATCCTGTCGCCCTTGTGTCAAGGCGGGCGTTTCTTCATACGGGCTCCTCGCGTGCGCGGTATGAATGGTGAAGCGACCGGGGCGAGAGGTGCACTCATGGCGGAATTCGAAGCGGCCAAAAAGACCGTATGGGACAACGTGCGTGAAGGTGTGGATGCGGCGCGTGCGGGCGTAGCCACGCTGCTCAGCCGTCCTGCCGCAGTTGCGAAAACGAGCACGGCCACGCGGGAATCGCTCGGCGTGGGCGTGCGCCTGTGCCAGCTGTACTACGTCCTCGTGTTGGCAAGCGCGCTCGCGTACGCCGTCATCACGGCGCCGGCCGATTTCGCATACGACTTCAGCCTCGTGCACGGAATGGCCACGTCCGCCCTCGCGGCAGTGACTATCTGGCTGTTCGAGAAGCGTTACACGTCGGCGCGGTCCTTCGGCATCGGCGCCGCCATTGCCATCGCGGTCCTGTCGGCCATCGACATGTTCGCGCTCGGCGCGTTCCCCGTCGTCGCCGCCAGCCTGGGCGTGCCCCTGACCATCGCCGCCCTCGTGGCCGAATACGCCGGCGCGGCAATGCTGATCGCGTATCTGGCCCTTTCGCCGAATGCCAAAGCCGTGCTTTCCGTGCATCCCGACCGCAACCCCATCGCGCGCGAAGGCCATAGCTTCGATGCGCCCCTCAAGCAGCGCGTCCGCACCTGGGTCTTCTGGCGCGACATCCTCATGTACTTCATCGTGTTCTCGTTCATGGGCCACTGGGCCGAGATGCTGTTCTGCTACAACATCCACCTGGGCGTGTTCATGGGCGACGTCGATTTCTCCGAGGTCATGCTGTGGCACCAGTGGCTGTTCCCCTATTGCGCCGAAGGCGTGGCGGTCGTGCTCATCGCCGTGCTGCTCACGCCCGTGAAGGAGGCGCTGTTGAAGCGCTTCAACGGGCGTCTTCTGCCGGCGGTGCTTCTCAGCATCGTGGTGACGGCCATCGTGTGCACCACCATCGACTTCACGTGCGGCATGATCTGCAACCAGAACTACGAGGTGTGGGATTACCGCGCCCTGCCGTTCAACTTCATGGGCCAGGTGTGCCTGCAGAACTCGACGGTGTACACCATCGCAGCCACGCTCATCCTCTGGGTGTTCTACCCGCTCATGGACCGCAGCCTGCGCCGCATGCCCCGCAGCGTCTCCGACGGCCTGTTCTTCGCCCTGCTTGGCATCTACGCGTTCAGCGCGCTTCTGCACTTCATGTTCGTCGGCGATGTCGGCCTCGTCGTCGGCGCCTTCGAGATGTAGCGGCCGCGGCACCGCTTCGCGCACAACGGCAGCTCCGTTTTGCCCGCCAAAACAGCTACACTGGAATCCGCGAAAACGGGAAGGGGAAGGGGAGGCCCATGCCGCGAGAATCGATGAAAGCGAAACGCGAACGCGCGCTGGCGGTATGCGAGCGCATGGGCGAGCATTACCCGAATGCGCAGCCCGCGCTCGATTTCGGCGGTGACCCTTTCCGCCTGACCATCGCCGTGCTGCTGTCGGCCCAGACGACTGACGCTGCGGTGAACAAGGTCACGCCGGTGCTGTGGGAGCGGTATCCGACCATCGCCGATCTTGCCGCCGCCGACGTCGACGACGTGGCCGACATCCTGCGCTCCATCGGCTTCTTCCGCGTGAAGGCCGCCAACTGCATCAAATGCGCCCAGATGGTGCTCGGCGAGTTCGGCGGGGAAGTGCCCCGCACGTACGAGGACTTGCAGCGCCTGCCGGGCGTGGGTCGCAAGACCGCCAACATCGTGATGAACGCGGGATTCGGCATCGTCGAGGGCATCGCCGTCGACACGCACGTGTTCCGCATCGCCCACAAGCTGAAGCTGTCGAACGCGAAGGACCCGAGCAAAACCGAGCAGGACCTGCTGAAGCTCATTCCACCCGAGCTTTGGGAGCCCGTCAATCACCAGTGGATTCTCTTCGGCCGCGAAGTCTGCAACGCGAAAAAACCCGCGTGCGAAACGTGCTTCCTCGCCGACCTCTGCCCCAGCTGTCGCTAGCAAGCCTCGCCGCCAAGCGGGAAAACCGGACGCTCTGCTTCGAGCGCAGTGTCCGGTTTGGGTGTGCTAGCGTTTGGGCAGCGATTTCAGCAGGCGCCAAGCGCGCTGCTTGCCGGCATCGGTGGCGAGCATGCTGGTCAGGTCGCGGAAGGCGACGGCAGGGCGGCCGAACGCGCGGATAGGCGCATCTGGCTCGAAGGTTGTGCGGCAGGCTTCGCCCAAGCGGGTGATCGCGGCAGTGTCGGCGCAGATCACACACAGCGGATCGAGACCCTCCATCAGCAGGAACAGGGCCTGGGCGTCAAGCGGCACGGCGCTTTCCCCAGTGCCTTTGCCAGCGGGGAGCAACGTGGCGTACAGGCAGGCGTCGCTGCCATAGCCGAAGCTTTCCAGCGATTTCTCGATGGCGTTGCGCGCTTCGGGGCTCAGCGGCCGCTCGCTTAAGGCCATCACGACGCAAGGCCCTTCGCCATCGAGATAGTCCGCGAACAAATCGCGCAGCTCGTCCGCTGACGCGCTAAATATGTTACTCCGCGGCAATTTCGTCACACTTCCTCTTGCGCGTTGGCGGAACCCGTCGTATAACGGACATGATAGCAAGCATTGCAAAGCGTGGGGGAAGGAAACCAACCATGTGCACCAACGGAGTTAACACGGGCCAGTTCGAGCAGATGATGGCTCAGATCGACGACCACATCGCGCTCGAGCGCCGCTGGGTCCACAAGCTGGCCCACCAGGCGGGCGACGCCGGCTTCACGACCGTCGACGACAAGCTGCATTCGGTCCAGGAGCTGCTCGATGAGGCACGCGCCCTCATCACCGACGCGAAGGACGCGCTCGAAGCCGACGCCGAGGCCGCTGGCGGTGTAACCGTCAGCCTCGTGTAGGGCGGCGCCATGTCAAGCGAACTCGTGCGCTTCTCGGTCGCCATGCCCGAAGACCTCCTCATGAGCTTCGACGCCTTCGTGGCTCGGCGCGGCCTGGCGAAGAACCGCAGCGAGGTGGTGCGCGACCTCGTGCGCGACGCCCTCGTGAACGACGCGATCGAGCTGCCGGGCACCGAGGTCATGGGCACGCTCACCATCGTGTTCAACCACCATGCCAGCGACGTGCAGGAAAAGCTCCACACAATCCAGCATTCGAGATTCGGCATGATCGTGTCGACGACGCACGTGCACCTCGACGAGGACACGTGCCTGGAAGTCATCATCCTGCGCGGCGAGACGACCGACGTGCGCGACATCGCCGACCAGATCCTGGGCACGAAGGGCGTGCGCAACGGCGGCCTCGTCATCACGACCACCGGCCAGATGGTGTAAGCACATCCGAAAACCCACGGCAGCGGCCGGACCTATAGCTGCGTTCTTCGTTCAGAAAAGGACGGATATGGAAGATAAAGTACTACTCGGCCACGGAAGCGGCGGGACGATGATGAAGCGCATCATCGACGAGGTGTTCTTCGAGGCGTATGCCGGCGAGGAGCTGCGCCGCGGCGACGATGCTGCCGTGCTGCCGGCCCTCGAGCCGGGTGAGCGCCTCGCGTTCTCGACCGACAGCTTCGTGGTGTCGCCCCATTTCTTCCCAGGTGGCGATATCGGGCGGCTCGCGGTGTGCGGCACCGTGAACGACATCGCCACGAGCGGTGCGCGTCCCTTGTACCTGGGCTGCGGGTTCATCTTGGAAGAAGGCTATCCGATCGACGATCTGCGCCGCATCTGCGCAAGCATGGCCGAAGCTGCAAGCGAAGCAGGCGTGCGGCTTGTCACAGGCGACACGAAGGTCGTGAACCGCGGACACGGCGACGGCGTCTTCATCAACACGAGCGGCGTGGGCGCGGTGCCCGCCGGCATCGACCTCAGCGGCGCGCATTGCCAGCCTGGTGATGCGGTGCTCGTCACGGGCACGCTCGGCGACCACGGCATCACCATCATGAGCTGCCGCGAGTCGCTTTCGTTCACCGCCGACGTGAAAAGCGATGCCGCGCCGCTGAACCACCTGATCGCCGACGTGCTGGCGGCGGCGCCCGACGCGCGCTGCTTCCGCGACCCCACGCGTGGCGGCTTGGCCTCGACGCTCAACGAGCTGTCCGAGCAATCGCAGGTCGATTTCGAGATCGACGAGGACGCCGTGCCCGTGCGCGATGCCGTGCGCGGTGCGTGCGACATGCTCGGATACGACCCGCTGCAGGTTGCAAACGAGGGCAAGATGGTGTGCGTCGTTCCCGCCGAGCAAGCTGATGCCGCGCTGGCCGCCATGCACGCGAGCCCGTACGGCACCGACGCCGCCCGCATCGGCCAGGCGCTTCCCGCCCGTGCCGATCGGGGCCCGAAGGTCTACATCCGCAACGCCTTTGGCGGCCGCCGCATCCTCGACATGCTGGTCGGCGAGCAGCTCCCCCGAATCTGCTAAGAAACCGTTGCCGAAAAAAGCTTAATGGGGGTTGCATTCCCGCGAAGTAATGGTATCTTGCACCGCAGAGAGATTCTGGGGAAGAGAAACCGAGAGAAGGAGACCAACATGGCCCATCCCGTTATTTCCGCCGATGAGTGCATCGGCTGCGGTATTTGCGTCGACGCTTGCCCGCAAGAGGTTCTGGAAGTTCCCGGCGGTGTCGCCGAGGTCGTGAACGAAGATGCCTGCATCGCATGCGGCGAGTGCCTCGAGGAATGCCCCATGGGCGCCATCACGGAGATCGCCGAAGACTAACGAGCGCATATATATGCAAGAAGCAAAGGCCAGCCATCGCGCTGGCCTTTTTGCGTGCCGGCAGCGACTGACGGCGGTCGACGGCAGACAACAGCAGCGGCCAATTGCTGCCCTCATCAGGCAAAGTAACGATAGTATGACGTCGAAATAAAATAACTTGACACGAACTGACTAAGATTTTATAGTGACAATCGTTGAAGAATGCTTGTGTAGATTCAGATAGATTTCAGCAAGCACTGCAACACTAAATAGAGGTAACAAACCCGAAGGGATGAGAGGTAAGAAAAATGGCGAAGATTCTTGGTATCGACCTGGGCACCACCAACAGTGCGATGGCCGTTTGGGAAGGCTCCCAGCCGGAAATCCTGGTCAACGCGGAAGGCGACCGCACCACGCCGTCGGTCGAGGGCTTCCGCAAGGACGGCGAGCGCGTCGTCGGCAAGGCCGCGAAGAACCAGGCGGTCACGAACCCCGAGAACACGGTCAACTCGATCAAGCGCTTCATGGGTCGCGCGTTCTCCGAGACCGCTGAAGAGCAGAAGACGGTTTCCTACAACGTGAAGGCCGGCAAGGACGGCCGCGCGGTTGTCGAAATCGACGGCAAGGACTACACGCCCGAGGAAATCTCGGCCATGGTGCTGCAGAAGATGAAGGCAGACGCCGAAAAGCAACTCGGCCAGCCGATCACGCAGGCCGTCATCACGGTTCCCGCGTACTTCAACGACGCACAGCGCCAGGCCACGAAGGACGCCGGCAAGATCGCGGGCCTCGAGGTTCTGCGCATCATCAACGAGCCCACGGCTGCTGCTCTGGCCTACGGCCTCGACAAGAAGAACAAGGAAGAGAAGATCCTCGTCTTCGACCTGGGCGGCGGCACGTTCGACGTCTCGGTCCTCGAGTTGGGCGACGGCGTCTTCGAAGTTGCCAGCACCGCAGGTGACAACCACCTGGGCGGCGACGACTGGGACCAGCGCGTCATCGACTGGCTCGCCGACAAGTTCCAGGCCGACAACGGCATCGACCTGCGCGCCGACAAGATGGCCCTGCAGCGTTTGAAGGAAGCCGCCGAGAAGGCCAAGATCGAGCTGTCCTCGGTCACGCAGACCAACGTCAACCTGCCGTTCATCACGGCTGACGCCTCGGGCCCGAAGCACCTCGACTACACGCTGACCCGCGCGGAGTTCGAGCGCATCACGAAGGACCTCCTCGAGCGTTGCCGCAAGCCTGTCGAGCAGGCGCTGAAGGATGCCGGCTACACGTCCGACCAGATCGACGAGGTCATCTTGGTCGGCGGCTCCACCCGCATGCCCGCCGTTCAGGATCTCGTGAAGACGATGACGGGCAAGCAGCCGAACATGTCCGTGAACCCCGACGAGGTCGTGGCCATGGGCGCGGCTGTCCAGGGCGCGGTGCTCGGCGGCGAAGAGGGCACCGACGGCCTGCTGCTGCTCGACGTCACCCCGCTGTCGCTCGGCGTGGAAACGCTCGGCGGCGTCATGACGACGATGATCGAACGCAACACCACCATCCCGACGCGCAAGTCGGAAATCTACTCGACGGCTGCCGACAACCAGACGTCGGTCGAGATCCACGTCCTGCAGGGCGAGCGCCCCATGGCGCGCGACAACAAGACGCTCGGCCGCTTCCAGCTGAACGGCATCCCGGCCGCCCGCCGCGGTGTGCCGCAGATCGAGGTCACGTTCGACATCGACGCTAACGGCATCGTGAACGTGTCGGCCAAGGACTTGGGCACCGGCCAGCAGCAGCAGATCACCATCAGCGGCTCCACGGCCCTGTCCGATGACGAAGTCGATCGCATGGTGAAGGACGCCGAGGCCAACGCGGCCGAGGACGCCAAGCGCAAGGAGGAAATCGAGGTCCGCAACAACTGCGACAGCCTCGTGAACGCCACCGAGCAGACGCTGCGCGAGCTGGGCGACAAGGTGCCGGCTGATTCGAAGCAGGCTGCCGAGGACGCCATCGCCGAGGCGAAGAAGGCCCTCGAAGGCGAGGACATCGAAGCCATCAAGGCCGCGCAGACCAAGCTGCAGGATGCTGGCTACAAGCTGGCCGAGGTCGTGTACTCCTCCGGCGCCGCCGCTGGCGCCCCGGGTGCCGAGGGCTTCGACCCCGCCGCCGCTGCCGCAGCCGCCGCTGCCGCCCAGCAGGGCGCCGCGCCGGCCGATGACGGCACCATCGAGGCCGACTACGAGGTCGTCGATCCCGAGGACGACAAGCAGTAAAGAAGCCCTGCGAATGGGTTTTGGGGCTGCCCCCAAAACCCATTCCCGCCAACCTGTGACAAGGAGCTAATCATGGCGAATGACAAAGAAGACAAGGGCTTCCAGATCCCCATCGAGGACACGAACGAGGAAGCGGCCGAAACGACCGCCAACGCTGAAGAGGCCGTCAAGGCCGAGCCTGTCGCCGAAGAGGCGGCAGAGGCGGCAGAAGCCGAAAAGGCCGAAGCCGACCCCGAGGCCGCAGCCGAAGCCGACGCTGAAGCTGCCGACGAGCTTCCCGCTGACGACCCCGACATCGTCGCCGAAGCAGAAGCCGTCCTTGAAGAGGCCGACATCGACACGCTCGAGGAAGCCCAGGCCAAGGCCAAGGAATGGCAGGATCGCTACCTGCGCCTGCATGCCGAGTGGGACACGTATCGCCGCCGCATGCAAGAGCAGCGCGCCGACGAGAAGGTGCGCGCCGCCGAAAAGGTGATGGAGACCCTGCTCCCCGTGCTCGACGACTTCGAGCGCACGGTTGCCTACGCCGAGGAAAACGGCGAGACCGGATTGCTCGACGGCGTGAAGGCCGTGCAAAGCAAGTTCGTCGACGCGCTCACCAAGAGCGGCCTGCAGATCATCGACCCGGTGGGCGAACCGTACGACGCCCTCGAGGCGCAGGCGGTTCAGGTGGTGCCCGACACCGAGGCCTTCGAGGAAACGGTGAAAGACGTGCTCCAAAAGGGCTACAAGATGGGCAAGAAGGTGCTGAGGGCCGCGATGGTCACCGTGACCGCGGGCGGTCCGAAACGCCCCAAAGAAGAGTCCGAGGAAGAGTAACGGTTCAAGGGCGGGCTCGATGCTCGCCCTTGTCTTAAGGAAAGGCGGTGCGACATGGCGAACAAACCGGATTACTACAAGACGCTCGGCGTGTCGAAAAACGCCACAGCAGATGAAATCAAAAAGGCTTACCGCAAGATGGCGCGCGAGAACCATCCCGATGCGGGCGGCGACGAAGAGAAGTTCAAGGACATCAACGAGGCCTACGAGGTCCTCTCCGACGACAAGAAGCGCCAGTTGTACGACCAGTATGGCACGGCCGACCAAAGCCAGATCCCGTTCAACTGGGGCGGCGTCGGCGGCGCGGGCGGCACGACGGTCAACTTCAGCGACTTTGGCAGCTGGCAGGACATCCTCGACCAGGTGCTGCGCGGCGAAGGGGTCATGGGCGGCGGCTTCAGCTTCGACGGCCTGGGCGATTTCGGCTTCGGCGGCTCGAAGCAGCCGCGAAAGGGCCAAGACACCACAGCCGATTTGCAGCTGACGTTCGACGAGGCTTTCAACGGCACGACGAAGCGCGTGAAGCTGCGCATCCCCGGCCGCGATGAAACGACCGAGCTGGATGTGAACGTGCCGGCAGGCGCCAACGACGGCGACCGCCAGCGCTTCCGCGGCCAGGGCGTGCCCGGCGCCAACGGGGGAGCGGCAGGCGACCTCGTCATCACGATGCGCATCATGGACCACCCGCAGTTCAGCCGCAAGGGCGCAGATGTCCTCACGACGGCGCAGGTCAGCATGGCCGATGCGGCGCTCGGCACGAGCATCGTCGTTTCCGCACCCGACGGCTCGAAGGTGCGCGTGAAGGTCCCGGCCGGCACGCAGCCCGGCGCCGTCCTGTCCGTGAAGGGCAAGGGCGCCCCGCGCGTGAAGGGCTCGGGCAACGGCAACCTGAAGATCACGCTGGACATCCCGGTTCCCACGAACCTCAACGAAGCCCAGCGCAAGGCCCTGGAAGACTTCCAGGCAGCCAGCAAGTAAACGAAAGTCGGACACTCAGCTTCGAGCCGGACGTCCAGCTCGAAGCCGGATGTCCGGCTCGAAGCAAAACGTCCGGGAAAGATAGGAAACGGCATGGCAGAGACAGATCGCAACCGACCGCTGTACATGATCGGCGTGGCGGCTGAGCTGGCGGGCATGCACCCGCAGACCCTGCGCTCGTACGAGCAAAAAGGCCTGGTCACGCCCCAGCGCACGCGTGGCAACACGCGCATGTACTCGCAGGCCGACATCGAGCGGCTCGAACTCATCAACGAGTTGACCGACGAGGGCATCAACCTGGCCGGCGTCATTCGCATCCTCGACTTGCAGGGGCGCCTGGCCGAACGCGACCAAGAGCTCGACGACTTGCACCGCCGCGTGCGCCGTCTGGCCGATCGCGTGCACGAACTGGAAACACACGCCAGCGTGGCGTCGCTCATGGCGTCCACCACCACACTGGCGATTCGCAAACGATAAGACGACGAATGGCGATTCGGGAAAGCTTTCCTTAATCGCCGACTCCGGTGAAGCGGGGAAGTTCCCCAAGTCACCAGCAAAGACACGAGAAAGGAGGCCCGTATGAGGCTCGACAAACTTTCCGCCTCTGCAACAGAGGCCTTCCAGGCGGCCATGGGGGTCGCGGGCGATGCGCAGGCCAGCGTCATCGAACCCATTCACATGCTCAAGGCCATCCTGGATTCGCAAGACAACAACCTGCAGGCCATCCTGAAGCGCATCGGCGCCGATCCGACCGTGCTGAAGAAGAACGTCGAGACGGTCATTGCCGGCAAGCCGAAGATGACCGGCGGGCTGCCCATCACGGCGCCCGGCAACGACCTGATCAAGGTCATCGACAAGGCCGAGAAAATCGCCGACAAGATGGGCGACAGCTATACCACGACCGAGCACCTGCTCATCGCGCTGGCTGGCGACAAGGGCGATGCGGGCCGCGTGCTGAACGGCGCCGGCGTCACCGAGAAGGCCGTCGAGGAAACCTACGACCAGCTGCGTGGCGACGAGCGCATCACCGACCAGACGTCGAAGATGGAACTCGACGCCCTGAACCAGTACGGCACCAACCTCACCGAAGCAGCCCGCGAAGGCAAGCTCGATCCGGTCATCGGCCGTTCCGAGGAAATCCGCCGCACCATCCAGGTGCTCAGCCGCCGCACGAAGAACAACCCCGTGCTCATCGGCGAGCCCGGCACGGGCAAGACGGCCATCGTCGAAGGCCTGGCCCAGCGCATCGTCAGCGGCGACGTGCCCTCCAGCCTGAAGGACCGCGACATCATCACGCTCGACATCGCCAGCATGCTGGCCGGCGCGAAGTACCGCGGCGAGTTCGAAGACCGCCTGAAGGCCGTGCTGCGCGAGGTGAAGGACAGCGATGGCCGCATCATCTTGTTCATCGACGAGCTGCATACCATCGTGGGCGCCGGCAGCGGCGGTGACAGCACCATCGACGCGGGCAACATGCTGAAACCGGCGTTGGCCCGCGGCGAGCTGCACGCCATCGGCGCCACCACGCTCGACGAGTACCGCAAGTACATCGAGAAAGACGCCGCCCTCGAGCGCCGCTTCCAGCCCGTGCTCGTCGGCGAGCCCAGCGTGGAAGACACCATCGCCATTCTGCGCGGCCTGAAGGAGAAGTACGAGATTCACCACGGCGTGCGCATCACCGACGGCGCCATCGTGGCGGCGGCCGAGCTTTCCAACCGCTACATCGCCGACCGCTTCCTGCCCGACAAGGCCATCGACCTCATGGACGAGGCCGCCAGCCGCCTGCGCATCGAAATCGACAGCATGCCCGAGGAACTTGACGCCCTCGACCGCAAGTTGCGCCAGATGCAGATCGAGGAGCTCTCGCTGCAGCGCGAAAGCGACGACGCCTCCAAGGAGCGCCTCGAGAACCTGCGCCGCGAAATGGCCGAGCTGCGCGAGGAGCTCGACGCCCGCACGGCCGAATGGAAGAACGAAAAGGACGTCATCGTCGACGTGCAGACCATCAAGGCCGAGCTCGACACGGCGCAGATGGAAGAGGAGCGCGCCGAACGCGAAGGCGACCTGTCGCGCGCATCCGAGCTGCGCTATGCCACCATTCCGCAGCTGCGCGCCAAGCTCGAGGAAGCCGAGCGCATCCTGGCCGAGCGCGAGAAAGACGGCGCCATCCTGAAAGAGGAGGTCACCGAAGAGGAAATCGCCGAGGTCGTCAGCGCGTGGACGGGCATTCCCGTGTCCAAGATGATGAAGGGCGAGATGGAAAAGCTCGTCGATTTGGAAGCGAAGCTGCACGAGCGCGTCGTGGGACAGGACCACGCGGTCAACGTCGTGGCCGGCGCCATCCGCCGCAACCGCGCGGGGCTTTCCGATCCCGACCGGCCCATCGGCTCGTTCTTGTTCCTGGGCCCGACCGGCGTGGGCAAAACCGAGCTGGCCAAGGCGCTCGCGGAATACCTGTTCGACAGCGAGCGCGCCATGGTGCGCATCGACATGTCCGAGTACATGGAGAAGTTCAGCGTGCAGCGCCTCATCGGCGCGCCTCCCGGCTACGTCGGCTACGACGAGGGCGGCCAGCTGACCGAGGCCGTGCGCCGGCGCCCGTACAGCGTCGTGCTGCTCGACGAGATCGAGAAAGCGCATCCCGACGTGTTCAACGTGCTGCTCCAAGTACTCGACGACGGCCGCCTGACCGACGGCCAGGGTCGCGTGGTCAGCTTCAAGAACACGATCATTATCATGACGAGCAACGTCGGCAGCCAGTTCATCCGCGAATTCTCGGAAAACGGTGACGAAAACGCCGAGGAAACGATGAAGCACGCCATCGACGAGGCGCTGCGGGCCACGTTCCGCCCCGAGTTCCTCAACCGCATCGACGACATCGTGACGTTCGACGCGCTCTCGATCAGCGACATCGAGCCGATCGTCGAGCTGCAGCTCGCCGACGTGCGCAAGCGCCTGGAAGACCGCCGCGTCACGCTCGACGTCACGCCCGCGGCCTTGGAGTCGCTGTCCATCGACGGCTACGACCCGGTGTTCGGCGCCCGTCCGCTCAAGCGCCTCATCCAGCGCGAGGTGGTCGACCGCATCGCCGAGCAGGTCGTGCGCGGCAACCTGATGGAAGGCGACCACGTCCTCATAGACGTCAGCGACGAGGGCAAGTACACCTGCAAAGTCGAGCGCGCTTTAGATTTGGATGCGCTCGAGCTCTAGTTATGTATAATGGTGCGGCTTAGATTGCGACGATAGGGGATAGCCATGGTGGCCACGAAAGAAGAGCGAATCATCATTCCGGATGTGCTGGAAAGCGTATTGCGGTACTGCTTGAAGGACGCGCGCGAGCGCATGGAGAAAGGCGAGCTTGTCCTGCCGTTTTCGGCGCTGGCCGTGAAGGACACGCTGTTCTTCGAGGAACATCCCGGCAACGATGTGTCCGAATGCTTCGACAGCGCCCGCAAGACGGTGCAAAACGCCAAGGGCGCCGACGCGTACGGCTTCTGCTACGACGGCTACATCGACCTTGAAGGCGGCAAGAGGGGCGATTGCCTCATCGCCGAGGGCGGTGTGCCGGGTGCCGAGTACGGCCATGCCATCGGCTTGCCGTACCACCTCGACGAGAACGAGAAGCCCGTGTTCGTCGAAGAGCCCATTTACGTCAGCAAGGCGCTCAACTACATGCTGCATGCCGTGGAAGAGGGCGAAGACGAATACACCGGCGTGCATTACGACGGCGAAGGGGAATCAGCGTCGGAGTAATGGGGCATCCCTGCCAGCTTTCTGTCGAATAGACATGGCGGGTGCGCGGCAATCGTGTCGCGCACCCGCTTCTTTTTCGCGGCGCTTTTGTCGGCGCATGGGGTAGTTGCCGCTGCCGCCACGTGGCATTCTCGGCGACATCTCCCTGATAAGCTTGACCCATGAACTGGGTAGTTCTTGTGAAGCGTCGCGCTTTGCAGGGTGCTTTGCTAGAATAGACAGGCTATTTTACCTGCCCCGGTTCACCGGCCGGGGCCGTTTAGTCCAAAGGAGGTGAGCTGATGAAGGCTTACGAATTGCTGTATTTCGTCGCCCCGACTCTCGAGGAGGAGGCTCGCGCAAACGTGCAGAGCCGTATCGAGGGTGTCATCACCGCAGGTGAGGGCAAAATCGACAACGTCGAATCCTGGGGCAAGCGCAAACTCGCGTACGAGATCAACGGCCTTGCCGAAGGCGACTACATTCTCGTCGACTTCCACGCCGGTCCCGACCACATCGCCGAGCTTGATCGCATCCTGCGCATCAACGACAACGTCGAGCGCCACATGATCGTGCGCCGCACCGACCGCGACTAAATCGGGAGACGCGCCCATGAGAGGGCGCAAGGAAGAAGAGGTGGAACAATGAGCATCAATCGTGTCGTTATCAGCGGTAATCTGACCCGCGACCCCGAGCTGCGCCGCACGCAGTCGGGCATGGCCATCCTGAACATCGGCGTGGCGGTCAACGACCGTCGCCGCAACCAGCAGACTGGCGAATGGGAAGATTACGCGAACTACATCGATTGCGTCTTGTTCGGCAACCGCGCGGAAAGCCTGTCCAACATCCTTGCGAAGGGCATGAAAGTGGCCATCGAGGGCAAGCTGCGCTGGAGCCAGTGGGAACGCGACGGCCAGAAGCGCTCGAAGATCGAAGTCGTCGTCGACGACCTCGAGTTCATGAGCCAGCGCAACGGCGGCCAGGGCGGTTCCAACTACCAGGGCGGCTATCAGCAGTCCGGCGGCTTCCAGCAGAACGCTGCGCCCGCACAGGCTGCTCCTGCGCAGGCGGCGCCGGTCATCGACGCCTCGTCTTCCGTTTACGATGATGACATTCCATTCTAAGAAAGAGGTACGTACCCATGGCTGATTACAGCAAGCAGCCTCGTCGTAAGTACTGCCAGTTCTGCAAGGATCAGGTGGATTACGTCGACTACAAAGATACGCAGCTGCTGCGCAAGTACGTCACCGACCGCGGCAAGATCAAGCCGCGCCGCGTGACGGGCGCCTGCGTGCAGCACCAGCGCGACATCGCGAACGCCGTGAAGCGCGCCCGCACCATGTCCCTCATGCCGTACACGGTTCCGGCTGTCAGCGGCCGCGGCGACCGTCGTCGCAACCGCGATTAAGGAGGGTGCCAAATGAAGGTCATTCTTCTTGAAGAACTGCAGGGCAAGGGCGGCGAAGGCGACGTCGTCGAGGTCTCGCGTGGTTTCGCGAACAACTACCTGCTGCCGAACCGCATCGCCATCCTGGCGACGAAGGGCAACCTGAAGCAGCTCGAGCAGCGCCGCAAGAACATCGCCAAGCGCGAGGAAGTGCGCATTGCCAACGCCGAGGAGCAGAAGGCCAAGCTCGAGGCTGCCGAACTGACCATCAAGGCCAAGGTCGGCGACGAGGGCATCCTGTTCGGCTCGGTCACGGCCCAGATGATCGCCGACGCGCTCGCCGAGGCGGGCATCGAGGTCGACCGTCGTCGCGTCGAGATTCGCCAGGCCATCAAGACGATCGGCGAGCACAACATCGAGGTTTCGCTGTATCGCGACATCAAGGCCGCCATCAAGGTGAACGTGGTCGACGAGGCCGGCAACGCCGTCGCCCCGGCTGCCGAAGAGGCTGCCGCCGAGGCCGAGGAAGCCGCCGAGGCTGCCGAGGCTGCCGAAGAGGTCGCCGAGGAAGCTGCCGAGGCTGTCGAAGAAGCCGCCGAAGCGGTCGAAGAGGCCGCCGAGGCCGAGGAAGCCGCTGAATAGCGTATACGATTCCTACAAAAACCTCTCCACTGTGGATAACGGTGGAAAATGTGGAAAACCCCTCAAGCCCAAGTTCGGGAAGAGGGGTTTTCCACATCTGATGGTGCATGGAAATTTCTTCCGAAAATGGGCGGAAAATAGTCGATGAACGGCGTGAACGTATGCGGTACCATGCATGATGAACGAGACTAGCAAAAGGGGAGAACCATGCCAGATAACGCCGCGAACAACAAGCCCATCCCCAGTAACATCGAGGCCGAGAAGTCGGTCCTGGCCGCTTGCATGCTCAACGCCGACATCCTCGAAGAGATCATGGTGAAGCTTCGCCCCGAGAACTTCTACCGCCAGTCGCACCGCATCATATTCGAGGCGGTCACCGATTTGCACACGCGCCGCATCCCCGTCGACCAGATCTCGCTGGCCGACAACCTGAACGCGTCGGGCCAGCTCGACGCCGTGGGCGGCCGATCGTACATAATCGAGCTGGCCGACAACACCTTCGCGCTCACCAACTGGTCGAACCATGCCGACATCGTGAAGCGCACGTCTATCCTGCGCGACCTCATCTACGCGTCCACCCAGATCAGCGCCTTGGCGTATAACGCACCCGACGATCTAGACGAAGTGGTCGAAGACGCCGAGAAGACGCTGTTCGACGTCACCGAGAAGCGCGTGTCGTCCACGTTCGTGAAGATGGATGCGCTCATCAACGAGGCGTTCGAGGAGATCACCAAGCTGGCCGAGCAAAAGACGCACATGGCCGGCGTCCCGACAGGCTTCAAGGACGTCGACGACCTGTTCCACGGCCTGCGCGGCGGCGACCTGGTCATTCTCGCCGCCCGCCCCGGCGTCGGCAAGACGTCATTTGCGCTGAACCTCGCCGTGAACGCCGCGAAAGCGGGCACGTCGGTTGCGTTCTTCTCGCTCGAGATGAGTGCCGGCCAGCTCGTGCAGCGCATCCTGTGCGCTGATGCGCGCGTCAGCCTCTCCAAGATTCGCGGCGGCTTCATTTCCGAAGGCGACTGGGGGCAAATCGCCGATGCGTCGAACCGCCTCGCCAAGCTCGAGCTGTTCATCGACGACACTCCCGGCCTCTCCATCTTGGAGGCCCGCGCGAAGGCCCGTCGCGAACTGCGCTCGGTCGAGGCGGGCAAGGGCCTCATCATCGTCGACTACTTGCAGCTCATGCAGCCGCAAACAGCCCGCCGCGATGGCAACCGTGCCGTCGAGGTCGGCGAGATCTCGCGCGGCTTGAAGATCCTCGCGAAGGAAATGGACATGCCCGTCATCGCCCTCTCGCAGCTATCGCGCGCGGTCGAAATGCGGGGCAAAAAGCGGCCGCAGCTTTCCGACCTCCGCGAATCGGGCTCCATCGAGCAGGACGCCGACATCGTCATGTTCATCGACCGCTCCATGGACGAAATCGAAGCCGAACAAGACGGACGTCCGCCGCTGAACACAGCCGAGCTCATCGTCGCCAAGCACCGCAACGGCCCCACGCGCGACATCACCCTGGCCTTCGTCCCCGAATACACCCGCTTCATGGACTACGCCGACGACTCCCGCATAAGCTAACCCAAAAGAATCAAGTGGGGAGTATCCCCGTTTGGTCCATGTGGGCGTTCTGCTCTTGTTGCTGGAAAGCTACTTCGGGGCGCTGGGGTTAGAGGCTTTGCTATACTGGCACCATGACCAGGAAAGTTAGATTCATACACACAGCTGACCTGCACTTGGGGGCGCCGATGCGGGGGTTTGCCGCGCTGTCCGACGAATGGGCGACGCGTTTGCAGACCGCCATTCCCGAAGCGTACGACCGCGTCATTGAGGCGGCACTTGCGCGCGAGGTCGACTTCGTCATCATCGCGGGCGACATGTTCGATTCGTCGTACCCCTCGTATTGCGACTACCTGCATTTCTTCGAAGGCCTCGAGAAACTCGACGCCGCCGGAATACCCACGTACCTGATCACGGGCAACCACGACCCGTACACGTCGTGGGCGCGCAACGTGGGGCGCCTGCCGAAATCGGCGCACATGTTGGGCGTGGGCGTCCCGACCTTCGAGCTGTACGAACGCGAAGACGAGCCACTGTGCCTCATCGGCGGGCGCAGCTACTATGCGCAAGCGTGGCCCGTCGACGAGGAGGTCTCGGCCGGCATCACCCGCGCCAACGCGATCGGTGCGCTTTCAGATGCGCACCCGAACGCAGCCGAGGCGCCGTTCGCCATCGGCATCATCCACACCGGGCTCGAAATCGACGCCAGCAAGGCGGCCACCAAAGAAGCCACGCTGCTGGAAAAGGACATCGACTACTGGGCGTGCGGCCATTTGCATCGGCATCTCGTCAGGCCTATCGTCGACGACCCGCGCATCGTGTTTCCCGGATGCGTGCAAGGGCGCGACATCAAGGAATCGGGCGAACGCGGCTGCTACCTGGTGGAACTCGAAGAGGGCGTCTCGCCGCGCATCGAGTTCATCCCCACGGCCAGCGTCGCCTTCCACGCGCTCGACATCGACGTCAGCTCCTGCCAGACGCTTCCCGACGTCGAACGCACCGTGAAAGTCGAGCTCTTCCGCGAAAATGGCCACGATTTCTGCAGCGAGATGGTGGCGCGCGTGAACCTGGTCGGCGAAACCCCCCTGCACGGCTACCTGCGCCAAGCAGACGTGACCGCCAACATCCGCAAGCACATCAACGACACGTGCCCCGGGTTCTTCTGCGACGCCATCGTCGATGGCACGCATTTCGCCTACGGCCAGGCGGATGGCGAGCAAACGGTGCCCCCGCGGGTGAGTCGCGTCCTTTCGAAGGCGGACGAGCAGGCGGGGCGCGAAAGCGAGCTCATCGATTACGTCCAGAGCACGCTCGTGCAACGCGGCGTGCCCGTTCCCGACGCGCTGTCCAGGCGCATCGGCGACTTCCGGGCCTCGGCGAAAGCCATCGCGTTCGACTTGGTCGACGGCCGGGGCGACGGGCTCGACATCGAGGCGGCTCGTGTCAAGGTGGCCGAGCGTATCGACCTGTGCACGCAACGCGAAACCGCCACCGACTGTTCCATGTACCAACTGGGCGATCAGCTGGAAGCCAAGTACATCGACGTGCGCCGGGCGACCGAGAAGGCGGCGGCGCGACGGCAAGACGACCGCGAGCTGCGCGAGCTGTCCGCCGGCAAGAAAGACATGGTCGAGCGCGCCGCGGCATTGTCCGGCGACATCGAGGATCTGACGGTGTGGCACGACCAGCTGGCGTCCATCGACGCCGACCTGTCGAAACGCCGCACCGAGCTTTCCCGTTTGCGCGAAGTCGCGGCTGAGCTGACGGTGCTTGCAGGGAAGGAAGACGACATCGACCCGCGGCTGCTGGGCCTGACCACTCAAGACGACCGCAACCTGCGCGACAAGCTGGAAGACTACGCCGTCGAACGCGAAAAGCTCGTCCGCGCCGTCGACGAGGCGAAGGAGCGGAGTGCCACATCCAGCGCCGCATACGAGGCGCTGCTGGAAATCGACGAGAACGATTCGGCCTCCGCGCGCCGGAGCACGCGCACGGCGCAAACGATCGTGTCCATCCTGCTGCCCGTCGCGTTCATGGTGGCGGGCATCCCCCTGTTCATCCACGGCCGCCAAATCAACAGCCTGTCGTTCACGGTGTTCGGCATCGGCCTGGTCATCCTGGCGTTCTTCCTGGCAGCGGCCGCCATCGTCGTGCTGTTCCGCCCCAACAAGGACGCCGAGGCGCTCGAAAACCGCCAAAAGGACGCCCATTGGGTGATGCTGCAGGACAAGAAGCTGCTCGATGCGCGCATAGCCGAGCGGGACCAGCTCGACGCCGAGCTGCAGGCGCTGCTCGCGCGTTACGGCCTGGAGGTCGCCGACGGTTCGATTCGCCAGGCGCTGCTGCTGCTCGACGACGCGCAGGAAGCCCGCGCGCGCATGGCCGAACGGCGGCAACGCGCGATGGCGCAGGAGATGCACGAGTCATCGGCCAGCCAGGCTGTCGCCGATCTCGAGGAACAGCGTCGTGCAGTGGAAGAGGCTGCCGGTCTCGAGCCCGATGCGCCCTTGCGCACGCTGGAAGCGGCCTTGCGCGCGAAGGAAGACGGGCGCGACGAGCTGAACGAGAAACTCGAAGGCGCCGGCAAGCGCCTGGCAGAACTGAAGCGCTCGCTCGATGCCGCCAAGGAAGACCGCACGTTCGACCGCGTGAAGCTGGACTACCACCAAATCCGCGCCCGCCTGCGCATCGCCAAGCACAATTACATCGCCCTCCTCCTCGCCCAGAAGCTCTTGGAAGACTAAGCTGCAACCCCCCGCAGGCCGCAACCCACAGGTCACAACCCGCAGGTCACAAGCCACAAGCCACAGGCCACAGGCCACAGGCGCTTCGCATCCATCGCCTGCGCGAGGGCGATGCACTGGCGTCCGCCCACTCATTGCCAAGCGCGATTGCCTCATCCCGTCCCCCGCGCAGAAGCGTGTAGAGGAACGACCCGCAATCCGCGGGTCCTTCGCGCCCGCAACCCGTACATTAAGGCGATATTCCAGCAGTGCTAGTTTTTCGTGTTGGAAATTCGCCTTGATGTACGACCAAACGCCCCGTTTTGCTAGAAAACGCCGTACTTGTACGGATTCTTTCGCAAATACTCGTACATCAAGGCTGATTTCTAACATGAAATAACGGGGATGCTAGAAATTGAGCTTAATGTACGGCGAAGGCCCCGTCTCGCCCAAGAACGGCCCGGCCATGCGCGGCCGCCTTCGCATAAGGCCCGAGCGCTGGGGCTCGTTCCAGCGTGAAAACATGGCATTGCTGGGATATCGCCTTGATGTACGGGTGAACGCGCTTCGCTGCTTATATAATCAACCATGCAAGCAAACAGTAGGAGGCAATCAATGAACACGGTGCTGGTCGGCGCCCAATGGGGCGACGAGGGCAAGGGCAAGGTCACTGACCTCATCGCCCGCGATTACGATTACGTCGTCCGTTACCAAGGCGGCAACAACGCAGGTCACACGGTCATCCACGGCGGCACGAAGCTCGCGCTTCACCTCATGCCGTCGGGCGTCATGTATCCCGACAAGACGCCGGTCATCGGCAATGGCGTCGTCATCGACCCGGGCGTGCTGGTCAAGGAAATGGCCATGCTGCAGGCCGAGGGCATCAGTTGCGACAACCTGAAAATCAGCTGCGACGCCCACGTTATCATGCCGTACCACAAAGACCTCGACGGCGCCGACGAAAAGCGCCTCGGCGAAAACCAAATCGGCACCACCAAGCGCGGCATCGGCCCCTGCTATCAGGACAAAGCCGGCCGCAAGGGCATCCGCGTCCAGGACCTCATGGACGAGCGCATCTTCCGCCTGAAGCTGAAGACGGCGCTGGCGCAGAAGAACCTCATCCTGGAAAAGGTGTACGGCCTGCACACGTATTCGGTCGAGGAAATCTGCGAAGAGTACCTGCCCTACGCGAAGATCCTGAAGCCGTTCATGGCCGAGACCACGCAGCTGCTGAACCAGGCGCTGCGCGACGGCAAGTCCATCCTGTTCGAAGGCGCGCAAGGCACGCTGCTCGACATCGACCACGGCACCTACCCGTTCGTCACGTCGTCGCCGTGTTGCGCGGGCGGCGCCGCCACCGGCACGGGCGTGGGCCCCAAGGCCATCAACCGCGTGCTCGGCATCCAGAAGGCGTACGTCACGCGCGTGGGCGCCGGCCCCTTCCCGACCGAGCAGCGCTTCCCCGAAGACGGCGGCGTGGGCGAGGAAGCCGAGATCGGCGAGAAGCTGTGCGCCGAAGGCCACGAGTACGGCGTGACCACCGGGCGCAAGCGCCGTTGCGGTTGGTTCGACGCCGTCATCGGCCGCTATGCCGTGGAAGTAAACGGGCTTACCGACATCGCGCTGACGAAGCTCGATGTGCTGTCTGCGTTCGACACCATCAAGGTGTGCATCGCCTACGAATGCGACGGCAAGCGCTACGACTACTTCCCGATGCAGCAAAGCGTGCTGTTCCACGCCAAGCCGATTTACGAGGAACTGCCCGGCTGGAAGGGTGAGGACATCTCGGAATGCCGCTCATTCGACGAGCTGCCCGCCAACGCGCAGGCATACGTGAAGCATCTGGAAGAGATCACGAACGCGCGCATCAGCTTCGTCTCGGTCGGCCCCGACCGAGATCAGACCATCGTCCGCGATTGGTATCGCGAAGAAGATTAGCAAAACCTGGACGTTTGCCTCAGAGGCAGACGTCCGCCCCAGAGGCAAACGTCCAATGAGAAAGGACCGCAGCATGAACATCCTGGTTTTGGGCGGCGGAGGCCGCGAGCATGCAATCGCATGGGCCCTGAACAAGTCGCCGAAATGCGAGAAGCTGTACGTGGCGCCAGGCAACGGCGGCACGGCCGGGTTCGCCGAAAACGTCGCCGGCCTCAACGCCGAGGACGGCGAGGCGGTCCTCGAGTTCGTCCAAGCGCACGAGATCGGCCTGGTTGCCATCGGTCCGGAGGCGCCGCTCGTGGCGGGCGTGGCCGACGTGCTGCGCGCAGCCGGCATCCCCGTGTTCGGCCCCGACGCGCAGGGCGCCCAGCTGGAAGGCAGCAAGACCTTCTGCAAGGAATTCATGATGCGCAACAACCTGCCCACGGCCGAGTACCTCTCGACCGACAACGAGCAGGCCGCGCACGACTACATCGACGAGAAGGGCGCGCCCATCGTCGTGAAGGCCGACGGTCTGGCGGCGGGCAAGGGCGTCGTCGTGGCGCAAACCGCCGACGAGGCGCATGACGCCGTGCGCGAATGCTTTGCCGGCGCGTTCGGCGATGCGGGCAACACCGTGGTCGTCGAGGAGTGCCTGACCGGCCCCGAGTGCTCGATGCTGGCGTTCGTCAGCGCGGGCAAGGCGTACTGCATGGCCCCCAGCCAGGACCACAAGCGCGCCTACGACGGCGACGAAGGCCCCAACACTGGCGGCATGGGCGCGTACAGCCCCGTGCCCATCGTGACCGACGAAGAGCTCGCGCGCATGGAAGAAGTCATGGCGCAGGCCGCGGCCGCGACGGCGGAAGAATTCGACCACGACTACCGCGGCGTGTTGTACGGCGGTTTCATGCTGACGCCGCAAGGCCCCAAGCTGCTGGAATACAACGCGCGCTTCGGCGATCCGGAAACGCAGGTCGTCCTGCCGCGCCTGGAATCGGACCTCGTCGACGTCATGCTGGCCGTGGCCGAGGGGCGCCCCGACGACATCAGCCTGCAGTGGGCCGACAAGTGGGCCGTCACCGTGGTGCTGGCCAGCCAGGGCTACCCGCGCGCCTACGAGAAGGGCAAGGTCATCACGGGCATCGATGCTGCCGACGCGCTCGAGGACGTGAAGGTCTACCACGCCGGCACCGCCATCCAAGCCGCGCGCGAACTGGCCTACAAGGCGTGCGACCTCATCCAGTTCGAGGGCAAGCAGAACCGCACTGACATTGGCCTGCGTGCCATCAACGGTCGCCAATCCTGGGAGTAGCAGATGCTATCTGAACGACTGATTTCACTCGCCGTGCGCGAGACGTCGAAGAATTACCTGAAGATCAACCGCACGACCGACACGCATGTGCCCGGCCCCAAGCCGGGGCAGAAGTACATGCTGTACATGCACGTGCCGTTCTGCCAGAAGCTGTGCCCGTACTGCTCGTTCAACCGCTTCCCGTTTAGCGAGAAACGCGCGGTGCCGTACTTCGAATCGCTGCGCAAGGAAATGCGCATGCTGGCCGATCTCGGCTACGACTTCGACAGCGTCTACGTCGGCGGCGGCACGCCCACCATCATGATCGACGAGCTGTGCGCCACCATCGACCAGGCGCGCGACCTGTTCAGCATCAAGGAAGTCAGCAGCGAGACCAACCCGAACCACCTGATCCCCGAAATCCTGGAGAAGCTGGAAGGGCGCGTGCAGCGCCTGTCGGTCGGCGTGCAGAGCTTCGACGACGGCCTGCTGAAGCAGATGGACCGCTACGACAAGTACGGCTGCGCCGACGACATCGTGAAGCGGATCCAGCTGGCCACGCCGTACTTCGTGTCGATGAACGCCGACATGATTTTCAACTTCCCGGCGCAGACCGAGGACATGCTCATCCACGATATCGAGCGCATCGTCGAATCGGGCTGCACTCAGACGACGTTCTACCCGCTCATGGCAAGCCCCAGCGTCGAGCGCTCGCTCGCGCGCACGGTGGGTGCGGTAGATTATGACCGCGAACAGCGCTTCTACGAGATCATCGACGACCTGCTGGCCGGCGGCGACAAGCCCCTGTTCACGCACAGCAGCGCCTGGACGTACAATCGGTTCGACTACAATTCCGGCGAGACGTCGGGCGGCGACATGATCGACGAGTACGTCGTGCAGTACGAGGAATATCCCGCCATCGGCAGCGGCGGCATCACGTACCTTGGCAGCAGCCTGTACGTCAACACGTTCAGCCTGCGCGAATACGGCGAGGCCATCGAAGCCGGCCGCATGTCCATCATGGGACGCACCGACTTCAACATCCACGACCGCATGCGCTACCGTTTCCTCATGCAGCTGTTCGGCTTGCGCCTCGACAAGCTGCAGTGGGAACGCGATTTCGGGATGACGGTCGAAAACGGCCTGCCCGCGGAAATGGCGTTCATGAAGCTGGCCGGCGCATTCGCCACCGACACGCAGGAAGAGCTGACGCTGACGCCGAAAGGCCGCTACCTGGTCGTCGCCATGATGCGCCAGTTCTTCATCGGCGTGAACAATCTGCGCGATCAGGCTCGCGCCGCCCTGCCTGGCGAAGAGCGCGAGCTGCTGTTTGGATAAAGCCGAAGACATAATGCGGTTGAATAACCCCCGCGTGTGCCGCGCATTGGCGGGCATCGCCTTTGCGGCCGTCTTGCTGTGCGCAAGCTGCGGGTTGTCGACAAGCGCCGCCTTCGCCGACGACGCTTCCAAAAGCTCGGCCGCAGCAAGCGCCGCAGCCGAGAAGCCCGATTACTCGTCGCTGTCGCTCGAGGAGCTCAAAAATCTCGTCCAGGAACTAACCGGGAAACGCGACGAAGCCCAAGCCCGGCTCGTCGACCTCGATGCACGCCGCGAATCGACGGGAAAGCAGCTTTCCGCGGCCGAGGAGAAGCTCGCCTCCGCCCAAGCCCTCGCGGACAGCGCGGTCGTCGAGCGCTACAAGACGCAAAGGCACGGGGCGGGGCTCGTCGACGCGGTGCTCGCGGCACCCGATTTCAACGAGCTCGTAGAGCAGGTGGCGTATGTCGAGCGCATCGCCGAAGTCGACCTGGGCGCGTTGCGAACAAGCCGCAACGAGGTGAAGGCCCTCGGGCTGAAGAAGAAGATGATCGAGTTCGAGCATTCGTCCGTCGAAAAGCGACTTGAGGCACTCTCCGCCAACCTGGAGCAGGCAACGGCCGCGCGCGACGAAGCGCAGCGCAAGGCTGACCTGGTGGCGAACGCGCACCTCATGCCCGACGGTGCAGATTGGGGTGCTGGCGAGGAGAAGTTCATCGAAGTGTGGGCGCCCCGCATCGACGCGTATTTCACGGGAGCGCCGCTCGCGGGCCAGGGCAAGACGTTCGCGAAAGCCGCATGGGCCAACCACGTCGACCCGCGTTTCTCGCCCGCCATCTCGAACATCGAAAGCAGCAAGGGCCGAATCTGCATACGTCCCTACAATGCGTGGGGCTGGGGCGCTGCCGACTCGGACCCGTATGGGTTGGCCTCCGAATGGGGCTCGTGGGAAGAGGCCATCAACGCTCACGTGAAAGGCCTGGCCAGAGGATACGGCTACACCATAAGCGAGGGCGGAGCGCAGTCGTATTGCCCCGGCAACTGGGAGGAATGGTACGCAACCACGGTCGCCCAGATGAACAGCATCTAATCCGATGCGGACGATCGCGTGTGCAAACAGTTCGAATTAATCGTGAATACGCCTTGACCCGCTGAAACGGTACCGCTAGAATATCTTTTCGCGCCACACAACCGGTCAGGTAGCTCAGTTGGTAGAGCAGGGGACTGAAAATCCCCGTGCCGGGGGTTCAAGTCCCTCCCTGACCACCATGAACACCACAGCCCCAGCCACGGGGCTGTTGCTTTTCCAGGGGTCGCCCGGGGACTTGAACCCCGAGAGGGCCGAACAGCCCAGTGGGCTGTTCGTGGCCGAGCCGAAGGCGAGGCCCGCGTCTACCGCTGAACCGCGTCGTAAGCACCATGTCCGGAGCTGCCGCGGGGGATTCGAACCGATGAGGTCGAAATGCGTCAAGCGGACGTGCCGGTGGCACGTCCGCTGCATTTCCCATCAATCCTCTTCGGGCCGGGCGTCTATCCCCTGCGCCTCAGGGCGATGACGGACGGGGCAATTGCCAATGCTGCAAACATTGCGGCAAGCGCGAAAGGCATCGCCAAGGGGTCGCCCGTCGAAGGCGCCTTCGTTGCACGCGTTCCAGCCTG
>CADAKR010000001.1 GCA_902788545.1 uncultured Coriobacteriaceae bacterium | reverse complement strand
CGGCATCACTCATAGAGCACCTCCCAAAACACGAGGCCCGACGCAGGAGCGCACTCCCCCGCCGCCGTGCGATCGCATGCAGCGAGCGCCTCTTCCACCCACGACTCGGGACGCCTGCCGCGCCCCACATCCACGAGCGTGCCTACGATCGTGCGCACCATGGAATGCAGAAACGAGCTGCCTATCACTCGCACGACCAGCATGTTCTCGCCGGCCACATCTTCGTGCGCGAACGACACTTCCATCAGGTTGCGGCACGTCGGCTTGTCGACCGCCGATGCCGCGCGGCAGAAGCTCTTGAAATCCTGCTCGCCGATGAGGCAGCGCGACGCACGATCCATCGCCTCGACATCCAGTGGGCCCACATACCAGCAGAAATCGCGCATGAACACAGGCGGCACTTCGTCGACCGCCAGGAAGTAACGGTACTCGCGCGCCGTCGCGTCGAAGCGCGCCGAAAAACCGTCAGCCGCCTGCCACGCCTCGCGCACCATGATGTCCTCGTGCGTGATCGCGTTCAGCGATCGGCGGAAACTGGCGAATCGCGGCCGCCCGCTTCTCGCATCGCGCTCGTCCAGTTCGCGCAGCTCGTCTTCTGTAACGTCGAAGCTGACGACCTGCCCACGCGCATGCACGCCCGCATCGGTGCGGCCCGCGCACGTCGTTTCCACTTCGCGGCGAAACAGCATCTCCAGCGCGCGCTCCAATTCGCCCTGCACCGTCAGCTGGTCGGGCTGCCTCGCGAACCCCGAAAACGCCTCGCCCCGATAGGCGACCTTTAATGCGAGCGTCACCATACAGGCGCACCGAAGAGGTCTTGGATTTCGGAACGCATGATGGGGTTGTGGGAATCCACCGTGACCGGCAGCTCGGCGCGGAACTTGCGGCCGTCGGCCTGCAGCACGAACAACACCACGTAATCGCGGCCGGGATACGATTCTAGAATGCGGTTCAGGCGCTGCACGCGCTCTTGCGTGAAGTCAGCCGACGGAACGCGCATCTCGAACTGCACGGGCCGGGCTGCGTCTTCCGAAAGCTCGATAGCCTCAACCTCGTACACGATGATCTGGTTGCCGCGGTCGCTGTGCTCGAACTTGCCCTTCACCTTCACGATGGCGTCTTCCACGATGGCCTCGCCGCATTCGTCGTATTTGAACGTGATGCACTCGATTGAGCCGGTGGTGTCTTCCAACGTGAACGTGGCCATGCGGGTGCCGCGCTTCGTCAGCTTCGTGACCACGTTGGAAACCATGCCGACGAACGCCGCAGACTTGATTTCTGACGTGCGGTCCATCAACTCGCCGAACTGGAACTTGGTCATCTTCGAGATCATGGCCTCGTAAGGCGCCAGCGGATGCTCGGAAACGTAAATGCCCATGATGGCCTTCTCGAACGCCAGCTTTTCGCGCTTGGGCCACTCGACGCCGTCGGGTGCGGGAACCTCATCCTCGAAGCCCGACCCCTCGTCGTCGCCGAACATGTCGAACATGCTGACTTGGCCGGCATCGCGGTCGCGCTGGCGTTTCGACGCGCTGTCGAGCAGCGGCGTGTCGTCGACGAAGTGCATCATCTGCCGGCGCGTGTAGCCGGTGGAATCGAACGCGCCGCCCTTGATGAGCGCCTCGAGCACCTTGCGGTTGTAGCACTTGGCGTCGACGCGGTTCACGAAATCGTGCAGCGACGTGAACGCGCCGGCGCGCTCGCGTTCGGCGATGATCTCGTCAGCCACGCCCTTGCCCACGCCGCGCACGCCGACCAAGCCGAAACGCACGCCCTCGGCGACGGGTGTGAACTCGGCGTTCGACGAGTTGATATCAGGCGGCAGCACGGGAATGCCCGAGCGCTTGCAGCCGGCAATGTAGCGGATGAGGCGGTCGGTGTTTCCCATGTAGCTGGTCAGCACCGCCGCCATGAACTCGTAAGGGTAATGCGCCTTCAGGTACGCGGTGCGCATGACCAGGATGGCATAGGCCGCCGAGTGCGACTTGTTGAACGCGTACTTCGCGAACTTCTCGGCGTCATCCCAGATCTTCTTGGCGATCTCCAGCGCGAAGCCGTTGTCGACCGCGCCCTGGTTCCAGTCTTCCTGTAGCTGGCGCATGACGTCGATCTTCTTCTTGCCCATGGCCTTGCGCAGCTTGTCGGCCTTACCGGCGGAAAAACCGCTCATGCGCATGGAGACCTGCATGATCTGCTCTTGGTAGACCATGGTGCCGTACGTTTCCTCGAGGATGGGGCGCAGGCGGTCGTCGTAGTAATGGACGGTTTTCTTGCCCGACGCCACATTGACGTAGTCGTCGACCATGCCCGACTCCAGCGGGCCGGGGCGGTTCAGGGCGATGGAAGCCACGATGTGCGCGAAGCTGGTGGGCTGCATGCGGCCGAACAGCGAGATGTACAGCGCGCCTTCCACCTGGAACAGGCCGTCCATGTTCATCGTGGCATTGCTGTCGGCGGAGGGCACGACGTCCTTCAGGCGCAGGTTGCCCTGCATCAGCTTGAACGCCAGCGGGTCGTCGATGGGGATGTCTTCGGGTCTGAGGTCGATGCCGCGCGTCTCCTTCACGTTGCGGCAAGCCATGGAAAGCACGTCGAGCGTGCGCAGGCCCAAGAAGTCCATCTTCAGCAAGCCCAGGTCGGGCGTGTAGTGGCCGTCGTACTGCGTGATGATGCCGCCTCCCTTGGTGTCGCGCTTCATGGGCACGTGGTCGCTCATCGGGTCGCGGCAGATGATGGTGGCGCACGCATGCACGCCCTCGCCGCGCAGATGGCCCTCGATGCCGAGCGCTGCGTCGATGACCTGGTGCACGTCGTCTTCGTTGTCGTAAGCCGTCTTCAGGTCAGGGTTCTTTTCCAGCGCGTCGGTGATGGTGATGCCCAGCTCGTCGCCGATGAGCTTGCAGATGCGGTCGCCCACGCCGTACGGGTAGTCCAGCACGCGGGCGGCGTCGCGCACGGCGTTTTTGGCCTGCAGCGTGCCGAACGTGATGACTTGGCTGACGTGATCTTCGCCGTACACGTCCTTGATGTGGTTGATGACCTCTTCGCGTCGGCCCTGCTCGAAGTCGACGTCGATATCGGGCATCTCAACGCGCTCGGGATTCAAGAACCTCTCGAACAGCAGGCCGTTTTCCAACGGGTCGAGGTCGGTGATGCCCATGGCGTATGCCACGATGGCGCCTGCCGCCGAGCCACGGCCCGGCCCCACGCCGATGCCCTGGCTGCGCGCCCATTCGATGTACTCCTGCACGATGAGGAAGTACGCGGGGAAGCCGGCGTTCAGGATGACCTCGGCTTCGACGTCGTAGCGCTCGCACACGTCGGGGCGCATCGCGCGCAGCTCCTCCATCGTGGTGGCCTTGCCCTCGCCGTAACGGCGGATGAGGCCGACCTCGCACTGGTGGCGAAACCACGATTCGTTCGTTTCGCCATCTGGCAGCGGGAAGGTCGGCAGGATCATGTCGCGTTCCAGCTCGACGTTGCACTTCTCGGCGATCTCGACTGTGTTGTCGCACGACTCGGGGAATTCCGCCAGCGCCTCGCGCATTTCCTCTTCGGTCTTCATGTAGAACTGGTCGTTGGGGAAACGCATGCGCTTGGCGTCGTTGATCTTGGAGCCTGTGCCGATGCACAGCATGATGTCGTGCGCACGGGCGTCTTCTTGCAGCAGGTAATGGAAGTCGTTGGTGGCGATGGTCTTGAAGCCGCATTCTTGCGCCACCTTCACGAGCAGGCGGTTCAGCTCTGTCTGGTTCATGCCCCCATCGGTGACGACCTCGGGGCCTTGGTTTTGCAGCTCGATGTAGAAGTCGCCGGGCGCAAAGCAGCTGGCCAGCTTGCGCGCCCAATCGCACGCGTCTTCGAACTGGCGGTTGTCCAGCAGGCGCGGCACGATGCCGGCGATACAAGCCGTCGTGCCGATGACGCCCGCGCCGTATTTCTGCAGCTGGGCGAACGTCGTGCGCGGCTTGTAGTAGTAGTTGTCGACATGCGATTCGCTGACGAGCTTCAGCAGGTTGTGATACCCCTCGTTCGTCTTCGCCAGCAAGATCATGTGGTACAGACGCGGCTTGCCGTCGCGCGCCAAGGTGTCGTCGGTGGTGAAGTACACCTCGCAGCCGTAGATGGGCTTCACCTTCTTGCCGGTTTCCTTTTCGACGGCAGTGCATGCATCACACAGCTCCGGCACGCCGCTCATGACGCCGTGGTCGGTGATGGCGACAGCCGGCATGTCCAGCTCGGCGGCACGGCGCACCATGTCCTTGACGTGCGTCATGCCGTCGAGAATCGAGTATTCCGTATGGTTGTGAAGATGAACGAAAGCCATGCACCCATCATAGCAGCGCCCCCCGCGCGCCGCTATCGAACAAACCGTGGAATTTGTCGGATCCGACCACCCGCTTCGAGCCGGACGCCTTGCTTCGAGCCGGACGCCGGGCTCGAAGCAAGGCGTCCGGTCCGCGGCGGGATATCCAAGTGACGGTTCGCCTCCGCATTTCGCGACCAAAGCTGCTGATGATACAATTATTCAGTTGCGAAGAACACGGAACGGGCGCACCTGAAGGGAGGAAGCGCATGGCATACAAAGATGTTATCGAGACCGCCGTTGCGACGGGCTCCCACGAACACGGTTTCGGCGACAGCGGCGTGAAAACGCCGGCCGAGCGCTTCGCCGACCTGCAGGAACTCACGCGCTCTTACCTCACCGACGAGGAAGAGGACATGCTGGCGCGCGCCTTCGCGTTCGCCGACAAGGCCCATGCGGGCCAGAAGCGCAAATCGGGCGAGCCGTTCATCGCGCATCCCGTCGAGGTCGCCATCATCCTGGGCGGCCTGCACATGGACGTCGAGACCATCTGCGCGGCGCTTCTGCACGACACCATCGAAGACACCGAGGTCACGCGCGAAGACGTGGTCGACTTGTTCGGCGAGGACGTCGCCACGCTGGTCGAGGGCGTCACGAAGATCACCCAAATCGAAGTCGGCACGCTGACCGACGAGCAAGCGGCCACCATCCGCAAGATGCTCGTCGCCATGAACAAGGACATCCGCGTCATCGTCATCAAGCTGGCCGACCGCCTACACAACATGCGCACGCTCGGCAGCCTGAAGGAGGACCGCCGCATCTACAAGTCGCGCGAGACGCTGGAAATCTACGCGCCCATCGCGCACCGCCTTGGCATCAACTCCGTGAAATGGGAGCTCGAAGACTTATCGTTCTTCTACCTCGAGCCCGCGAAATACAAGCAAGTCGCCAACATGATCACCGGCAGCCGCTCCGAACGCGAGGCTTATCTGGCCGAGGTCATCGACGTGCTGAAAGCCGAAATGGAAAAGGTCGGCATCGACGCGCAGGTCATGGGACGTCCGAAGCACCTGTATTCCATCTACCAGAAGATGACGAAGAAGGACAAGGACTTCTCCGAAATTTACGACCTCATCGCCGTGCGCCTGATCGTGCCGTCGGTCAAGGATTGCTATTCGGCGCTTGGCGCGGTGCACACGATCTGGCACCCCATGCCGGGGCGCTTCAAAGATTACATCGCCATGCCCAAGTACAACATGTACCAGTCGCTTCACACGACGGTCATAGGCCCGGCCGGCCGGCCGCTCGAAGTGCAGATCCGAACCGAGGAGATGCACCAGAAAAGCGAGTTCGGCGTGGCCGCGCACTGGCTGTACAAGGAAGGCGCGCGCAAGGGCAAGGGCTCGGCCGCGTTCGAGGAGCAGCTGGCATGGCTGCGTCAGATGGTCGACTGGTCCGACGAGACGCAGGACTCGCGCGAGTTCCTGAAGGATTTGAAGGTCGACCTCGACGAGCAGGAAGTGTACGTCTTCACCCCGAAAGGCGAGGCGAAAAGCCTGCGCGCGGGATCGACGCCGGTTGATTTCGCGTACGCCATCCACACCGAGGTGGGCAACCATTGCGTGGGCGCGAAGGTGAACGGCCGCATCGTGCCGCTGACCTACGAGTTGCGCATGGGCGACCGCGTGGAAATCCTGACGCAAAAGAGCGCCACCCCGTCGCGTGGCTGGCTGAGCATCGTGAAGACGCCGTCGGCACGCTCGAAGATCCGCAACTATTTCTCGAAGGTCACACGTGGCGACGACCTGCAAGAGGGCCGCGACCGGTTGCAACGCGAAATGCGCAAGCACGGCATGGGCATTTCGAACGCCCAGGCGACGCGCGCCATCAAGTCGGTGGCCGAATCGCTTGGCTACAAGGCCGACGACGACATGCTCGTTGCAATCGGCACAGGCAAGGAAAGCGCCCAGCATGTGGCGAACCGCCTGCTGAAGCTGCTGGTCGATCGCGGCACCGAAGAAGCCAACAAGCCCGATATCGGCCAGTCGGTCATGTCGACCGGCAAGATGCCGCCCATGCTCACCAGCGTCAACCGACCGAAGCGCCACGAAACGCACAGCTCGTCCGGCGTGGTGGTGAAGGGGCTCGACGACGTGCTCGTGCGCCTGTCGCGCTGCTGCAACCCGGTGCTCGGCGACGACATCATCGGGTTCGTCACGCGCGGACGCGGCGTGTCGGTGCATCGTCGCGATTGCCCGAATGCGGCTGACCTCATGAAAGAGCCCGAGCGCATCATCGAAGTGGAATGGGAGCGCGAGCCGAACGCCGTGACGACCTACCGCATCGAGGTGCATATCGAGGCGATGGACCGTCTGAACCTGTTGCGCGATATCATCGTGGCCCTTTCCGAAGAAGGCGTGAACGTCATCACGTCGTCGTCGAACACCGGCCGTGACGGCATCGTGCGCATGCGCTACCTGTTCCAAGTATCCGATGTGGGCCATGTCGACGAGATCCTCGCGCGCATCCTCGATGTCGAGGGCGTGTTCGAGGCGCGCCGCATGTTCCCCGGCGAATCAGTTGGGAGCCGAAAGTGACGCATTCCGTGAATGGCACCTGCGTGCCTGTCGAGTACCTGGTCATGGGGCCAATCGAAAACAACGTCTACATCGTCGACGACGGCGCCAGCCGCATCGTCGTGGACCCGTCGTGCCACGCCAATCGCATACTGGATGCGCTGGACGGGCGCACTGTCGACGCCATCGTCATCACGCATGGGCACTTCGACCACATCGGCGCCGCTGCCGAGCTGCGCGAGGCAACTGGCGCCCCGGTGATTGCCAGCGCCGAAGACACCCCGCTCATCACGGGCGAAGGCGGCGATGCGCGCCATCGTCGCCTGGTTGTGCCCTGCACGGTCGACCGCACGGTTGCCGATGGCGACATCCTCGAAATCGGCACCATGAAATGGCAGGTCATCGCCACACCCGGCCATACGCCCGGCGGTTTGTGCTTCTTCCTGCAGCCCTCTGACGGCCAAGTCGGCATGCCCGTCTTGCTGTCGGGCGATACGCTGTTCGCCGGCACGCACGGGCGCACCGACTTTCCCGAAAGCGACCCCGCCGCCATGTCTGCGTCGTTGAAGCGCTTGGCCGAGCTTCCGGACGAGACCATCGTCCTAACCGGCCACAACGACTTCACCACCATCGGCCGCGAAAAGCGCTGGCTCGTCCAAGGCGGGATTGTTCGCTAAACGGGCGCCTTGAGACACACAAGTCGAATTTCAAACCAATCACGGAATCGAAACGGCACAAATCGGCACTTATGTGCCCCGTTTATGGCGAAGAATCGAGGTTGTGTGGTCGCCGTCGCAAGGTGCGCAACTCGCGACCTGGGGTTTTAGAACCACGCGTCCTCGAGGCGCCATGATTACGACCACACAACCCGCGATGTGCGCCATTTTCACCCCCGCAATGGCAGAGAATCGAACTTGTGTGCCTGCTGCCGCAGGACGCGCAACCTGCGACCTGGGGTTTTAGAACCACGCGTCCTCAAGGCGCCATGATTACGACCACACAACCCGCGATGTGCGCCATTTCACCCCGTTTTTAACGGCTGATGGCGCAAATCTGAACTTGCGTGCCCGACAGCTCGCACATTCGGAGCTTGGATGCCAAATGCCCATGTTGCACTGATACGTTGGCCCTAGGCTGATCGTTTGCCCAGGACTAACGATCAACGGCTACATTGCGCAGCCGGGCAGGATGGGACGCTGGATTTGCTGTTCCAATGTTTTGAGGGGCTCGTGAAGCGCCCACTGCTTGAAGGTTTGGAAAATGGCCTGCTCATCGAGGCCCTCGCGGTAGCGCACGCTGGTTTCCAATTCCACCTTGGCGGCGTCGGGAATCACGCGCACCGAGCGCGTGACCTCGCCCGACGTGTAGGCGGTGCGCGTCTCGATCAGGCCAAGCTCGCGGAACACGGCGATGGCGCACGTGGCGGATTCCTGCGACACCGCGCCGCCATGTTGCGAAGCGCGCTCGGCAACATCGATGTTGCTGGCCGTGAAGAAGCCCGCGCCCGCGTGTTTCTGCGCATCGCGAAGCGCCCGGTACACCTGCGCCATGCGATCGCGGTCGGGCGTCATCGCAGAGAGGATGCCCTCGTTCACCTCGGCGTCTTTGCGCGTGTACAGCAAATGCACGCCTGCCGGGGAGCCATCGCGTCCGGCGCGGCCGCTCATCTGGTTGAACTCGATTTCGTTGTACGGCAAGTGGTAGAGCACCACATGGCGGATGTCGGGGATGTTGACTCCCTCGCCGAACGCCGACGTGGCGATGAGCACCGTCAGGTGGCCCGTGCGGAACAGCTCTTCGATGCGCGCACGCTCGGCACGCGACAAGCCGGCATTGTAAAAGCCGATCATGAGGGCGATATGGGGCGCTTTGCTCCGCAGCGCGCGGGCCAGCTGAACCGAGCTCGTGCGCGAGTTCACGTACACGACCGTCTTCTCGCCGCTGGCGACGAGGTTCGCCAGGTAGTCCTCGCGCGCCTTGCACCCGCGATGGTCGTCGATGCGCAAGTTGGGGCGCTCGGCTTGGTCGAACACGCATGTCTCGATGGGGAGGATGGTGGCGATGTCGCGCGCCACCCCGCCGTCGGCCGTCGCCGTCAGCGCCAGCACGGTGGGATCGCCCAACCGGTGTAGGATGCCGCCCAGCGCATTGTACGCAGGACGATTGCCCGCCTTTGCCAAGCCGATGTGGTGGGCCTCGTCGATGACGACGAGCCCGATGCGGCCCGATTGCGCCAGCTCATCGGCGTGAATATGCAGAAACTCGGGCGTGGTCAGCACGATGTCCACCTCGCCGGCGCAAAGCCCGTCGTATATGGCGCGGCGCTCCTCGGGCGACGATTCGCCCGTGAGCACGGCTACCGCGATGCCGAACCGCGAAAGTGCTTCGGTCAGGTGATATGCCTGGTCGGCGATGAGCGCGCGCAGCGGGTACACGAAAAGGCTAGCCGTATGATCGCGCAGCGCACGGCAAGCGGCGTGCACGTGGAAGATTAGCGACTTGCCGCGACCGGTGGCCATGATGCAAAGCGTCGATTGGCCGGCGTTGAGGCAGTCGAGCACCTCGCGCTGCTTGTCATGCAAGGGCGCATCGCCGATCAGCGCGCGAACGACATCGGCCTCGAGTCGCTCCGGTTGCAGCTGAGCGCGGCGCTCCCATGCGGCGCGGTTCTGCGCGCAATCGGCCTCGTATGCTTCGACGTCCTCGGGGCTTTCCGGTTGCTTCTCGACGAGCTCCTCATCGCTTGTGGCATACAAGTCGGAAACGAACCGGCAGTTCAGGGGGTCGAAACACGCCTCCAATGCCGCGCAAACGTGCGCCGGCGAAAGCGATTTCAGCATGGCCTTCACGGAACGGCGGCCGCGCCATTCGTCAATTTGAACCTCGAACGCGGCGTTCACCAAGCTGCTCGTGCGCATGAGCTGCTCGATGTCGGTGCAATGGAACATGATGCCGGCCACGCTGGCGCGCCCATTCGAAAGCGTGCACGAGAAATGGTTCTTCTCGGCTCCGACCGCACGCGCATTGCCCAGCGTCACATCGCGGGCAAGCAAGCACGGCACCTGGTTTTCCTGGCCGAAGGGCGCAAGCCGCTGCAGCGCCTCGACGTTTTCGAGCGTCAATTCCTCGAGCGACACGCAGGCGTCGATTTCGACGAGGGGGTGGAATGCATCTTCGGGAAGCGCGTCCATGTAGGCGCACAGGCGCTCGGCGAAGGCGTCGAGCTTATCCGCAGGCAACGTGACGCCCACAGCCGCCTCGTGCCCGCCGAATCGCGTGAGCAGATCCTCGCAGCTTTCGACTGCCTTGAACAGGTTCACCTGGCCAACCGTGCGGCCCGATCCGCGGGCTTCGTCACCGCAAATCGTGAACAGCAGACACGGTACGCCGTACGTGTGCACGAGGCGGCTGGCCACGATGCCCTTCACGCCTTCGTGCCAGCCTTCGCCGGCCACGACGAGCGCGCGTTGCCCGTGATAGACCTCCACGGCTTTCGCGCGGGCAACCTCGGACAGCTCGGCCTCGATGGTGCGGCGCTTGTCGTTGGTGGCCTCGAGATCGGCGGCAAGTTTGCATGCCGTGTCGAAATCATCGGTCATGAGCAGGTCGAGCGCCACTTGGGCATCGCCCAACCGGCCGGCCGCGTTCAAACGCGGTATGAGCGAGAAACTGAGATCTGTGGCGGAAACGGATTTGCCGGCCACGCCCGCCTGCCCGAGCAACGCCGCCAGGCATGGACGCGGCGAACCGTTGATATGCGAAAGCCCGTCAGCCACGAGCGCGCGGTTCTCATCGCGCATCGGCATGAGGTCGGCGATGGTGCCGAGCGTGGCCAGGTCGGTGTAGCTGCGCCACAGGTGGGGATACCCGAAACGACCGCCAAGCGCCTGCACCACCTTCAACGCCACGCCAACGCCGGCTAGAATGGCGCTTGGGCAGTTCGGATCGGTCTTGGGATCGACGAGCGGCACGCCTTGCGGGCACAGCTCGGAAGGTTCGTGATGGTCGGTGATGACGACGTCCACGCCATCGGCCACAATGGCCGCCACCTCGTCGCGACAGGCTATGCCGCAATCGACTGTAACAATGACCTCGGGATTCAGTTGCTTGATACGTTGATAAGCGGCATCGGTGAGCGCATAGCCCTCGTCGAAGCGGCGTGGGATGAACGGCGTCGCGTATCCGCCGAGCGCCCGCAAGCCGCGCGTGAGCACCGTGGTGGCAGACACGCCGTCGACATCGAAATCGCCGAACACGACGATGTGGCGCCTGTCGCGGATTGCCGCTTCCAACGCGTCGACAACCGGCCCGATGCCGGGTATCTCGTATGGATCGCGCCAATCGCGGTCGAGGCTGGGGCTGAGGAAACGATCGGCTTGCTCGTCTGTCGCAATGCCGCGCGCCGCCATGACGGTGGCGATGAACTGGGGCAACGCAAACCGCTCGCGCAAACGCGCGACCACATGCGGATCGGCCGCATTCACCTTGAATTGCGCTGACATGCCAGACCTTCTAATACGCTCGTTTTGTTCGCGTTTATTGTAGCATGCCCCTCCGGACGTTTTGCTTCGAGCCAGACGTCCAGCTCGAAGCAAAACGTCCGGGAGCGTGTTACCATTTCCGAAAACGCGAACTTGAAGGGCGGACATCATGCTGGTCACCACAAAAGGGCGCTATGCGATGCGCCTGATGATATACATCGCGAACTTCCACGACCGCAAGGTGGCATTGCGCGAAGTGGCGGAAAACGAGAGCATCTCGCTGAAGTACCTCGAGCAGCTGGCGCACGACTTGGTCGCGGCGAACCTGCTGAAAAGCGTTCGCGGGCACGGCGGCGGTTACCTGCTTGCGCGGCCTGCCGAAGACATCAGCGCCGGGGACATCCTGCGCGCTGCAGAAGGCACCACAGCGCCAGTTGCCTGCGCGGCGCTCGAGGAAGGCGGCGACGGCTGCCCGCGTGAAAAGGAATGCTCGACCATTGCATTCTGGGCGGGTCTCGACGAGGCCATCGAGTCCTACGTCGACAACGTCTCGCTCGCCGAGCTTGCCGTTTAGCGCGTATTTGGATCAGAAAGCAAGCACCACCTGGAGTATCATGTCGGTATGACGCCTCGGCCGACAGACAGACGAGGACGAGCGGGCGCTCCCATCGCGGCGGCAGCGCTAGTTACGTGTGCATTCGTTTGGCTCGTATCCCTGGCTCTCACGTTCGCCAGCGGCTTCGATGTCGCAACCATCGATGCGACCGATGTCAGCGAACTGCCGTTTTCCCACCTCATGACGGGATTCGTCGTCATCGGCGTTCCCGCGCTGGCCGCATGGGGCGTATCTGTCAACCATCGCTGCATCAACCTCACGGTCAGGCGCATCCTGCTGACAGTCATCAGCCTCATGGTGATCTGGCTTTGCGCCGCAAGCGCTGCGACGATCGTGTTCGGCGTGAACGACCCGCCGCTCTTGGCCATCGCCGTCGTTTCGGACCTCGCGATTGCCCTGTTCATCGAGTCGTACATCGACGCACGCCTCCTCCCCTCGATGCACCGGTATCGCATGATGTTCCGCCGCTTGCCGTTCGACCTGAAGATCATGAACGATGGCGGGCTCGTCATTTACCAGACCGACATCTCGCGCCCGCTGGACAACACGACGCTATGGCGTCTGGCCACACGCACATCGGAGACCGTCGGAGCACATGTCGTCACGTCCGACGACGGCGCAATCGCGCCCTCCTATTACAGCGAGTCGATCCCCGATGCCGTGTTCAAGCTGTACGCCCTCGATGCGGGAGTCGCGCTGCTCACCGAGGATGCAAGCGAAATCAACCAGCTGCAACAGCGTCTTGAGGATCGCCGCGCCCAGCTGACCAGCCAAAACGCCATATTACGGCGCAACCACGCCATGCAAAGCCTGCTGTTTCGGCAACGCCGCGAGCGCGAGCTGGGCGAACGTGTGGAGCGCGACTTGGCTTCGACGGCCGCCCAGATCAGCCGCATCCTGGACAACCGCATCGTCGGCGATAGCCCCTACGCCCGCGCCGAGCGCATCCAGCAGCTGAACCTGGTGAAGGTGCTCGTGGCGTACAGCAAGCGCAAGGGCATGCTGGCGCTGGCCGCCGCGGAATACGAGGCGCTCACGAGCGAGCAGCTTGAATTGGTTGCGCGCGAGGCGATGGCCGACCTGAATTCCATCGGCATCGAATGCGCCGTCCTCGTCGAGTCGGGATCGACCATACCGATTGCGGCGTTCAACACGATTTACGATTGCTTCTACGATTGCGTCATCGGCGTGCTTCCCTTCACCGACCCCGTCATCATGACTTACATCACCACGCATGGCGACACGATCGAGATGCGCGCCAACATCGAGTGCGCCATAGGCCTTACCGGCGGAAACGACGTCGAGATGATTCCCCAGATCGCCACATCGACCGAACCGTGGACGGCCGTTCAGTTGGAAATCGCACGCAACCTGGAAGGCCGTTTGGCCACGCGCGGAGGCGACTACAGTGTGCTGCTCGACGAGGGCCTCGTGAACGTGACGGTGCGCGCTGCAGCCCCCACGCCAAGCCGGAAGCCCAAGCCTGGAGCCGAGAAAGCACCTGCGAGCACGCCCGAAGATGGCCCCGAAGGCGCAGACGAGGAGGTGAGCGGCTGATGCTGCTTACCGGAACCAACAGCCTCGCCCTGTGCCTCGTGTTCGCCGTCCTGCTGCTCTGCTCGGGAGGGCAGGCTATCCACGGCTACTTGCGCATCGTGCACGCAAACCCGCGGACGCGCAAGCTGGCGGCCATTTACGAAAGCTCGCTGCTCGTGCACATGATGCTGATGGGGGCATTCGCCCTCGGCTCCATCAACTGCCTGACCGAGCCGATGCTGCATTTCATTTACGCAAGCATTCCGCTTCAGCCGGCGCTGTGGGTGAACGTCGCCATTGCCATCGTCGCCGTGTATGCAACGCTGGCGGGCATCGAGGAAGACGAGATGCCGGCAGGCGTCGACGACCCCAGCTGGATGCCTGCAGTCGATGCGATGCTCGTGCTGCTGTGCACGCCGCCCGCCACGTGGCTTCTCGGTCAGGCGTGGGCGTTTGTGCTGTACATGGACGCAGCGTATTTCCTGTTCAGAACGATTTACGTGCTCATAGTCGACAAGCGGGTGCGCCGTCGCATGGTGTCGTCGCTTTCCATCGCCGAAGCCGTGAAGCTGTTGCCCGAAGGCATCCTGTACGCCGATCAGCATGGCCGTACGATCATCGCGAACGACACGATGCGTCACTGCCTGTCGGCGGTGGGGCTCTCAACTGATTTCGGGCGCGTCGACGACCTTTGGACCAAGCTCAACGAGCTTGCGCAAGGCGCTTTTGCCGCCCCCGTCTCCGATCCTGTCGACCTTGAACCCGGCAGCTGGGTGATCTTGCAAATCGCCCCCGGCGAGGTGCGCCTCTTCTCGTTTGAGGGCGAGGGATTCGACCAAGACCGCGCCTATCCTTCCGCCCGCCCGCTCGAAACGGGCAAGGTTGCGCGCAACGAAAGCAAGTACCTGCTCGGTGGCGAGGTGCGCGCACGCGTCATCGCCTATGACGTGACGAGACAAATCGAGATCCTGCGTGAAATCGACCGCACGAACGCCGAATTGGTCGCCTCGCAGATCAGCCTGCAAAGCTCGATGGACACGGTGCAGGAGGCAGCGGAAAACGAAGCCATGTTGCGCATGCGCGGCCGCGTTCACGACGTCATCGGCCAGCGCCTCTCGATGCTGCATCGCGCACTGGAAGACGAGGATGTGTCCGACGAGACGCTCGACCAGCTGAAACCGCTGCTGAACGGCATCCTCGACGATCTGGCCGCAAGCTCGGAAATCGATCCGTCCGACGAGCTGGAAGCTTCGGTCAACGCGTTTTCGCTGACCGGCGTGAACGTGGTGATCGAAGGCTCGTTGCCCGACGACCAGGCCATTGCCAAGCTGTTCGTCGATTGCATCCGCGAAGGCGCCACCAACGCCGTGAAACACGCGCACGCCGCGCGCGTCGACGTGACGATCGGCGAGCACCAGCTCGAAATCCGCAACGACGGGACCCTCCCCGACGGCCCGGTGATCGAGGGAACGGGCCTGCGCCACATGCGCCAAGTCGTCACCTCGCTCGGCGGCACCCTCGACATCGAAAGCGACCAAGCGCCTTTCACCCTGCGCGTCACCGTGCCATAGGCGCCGATCGGCAAAAGCACTGCTGCGCGCAAGTTTCCCGCGGAAGACGCGAACGCACGTTGTGCGCATGCTCCGCGAATCCGCAGATTGCAGAATGCTTTCAGCAGGGTTTGCTAGAATGGTCGCAAGACATTTACTGCTTTCAAGGACGGCCATGGACATAGATTTCAACGAACTGATCAACTCCGACGAGCGGCCCAAGACGTTCGAGGAGTACCTCGACCAATACGCCGGCTATGTCGGCGATGTCGTGAACGCCTTTATCCCGCACGGCACGCATCCCGACATGGACAAGTACCTGTACACGCCGATGCTCGACTACAGCCGCAACGGGGGCAAGCGCCATCGTCCCCTCATTTGCTTCGCGGCATGCCTGGCGGTCGGCGGCGACACCTCGAAGGCCATCAGCTCGGCAGCGGCCATCGAGCACTTCCACACGGCGGCGCTCATTCACGACGACATCGCCGACGAAGCCGAGCTGCGCCGCGGCGAGCCCTGCCTGCATCTGCGTGAGGGCATGGGCCTGGCCATCATCATGGGCGACCTTGGCTTGCAGCTGGTCAACGGCACCGTGGCCAAGGATCCCGACCTCGACGACGCCACGAAGCTTCGCGTGCTCAACGAGCTCATCGACATGACGCGCCGCACCATCGAGGGCCAGGCGCTCGACATCGGCTGGGCTCGCGATAACCGCTACGACATCACGCCCGAAGACTACCTGGTCATGGCCACATGCAAGACTGCCCATTACTCGGGCGCCGTACCGCTGGCCATTGGCGCCATCGTCGGCGGCGGCACCGAAGCGCAGATCGAGGGCTTGCGTAATTACGGCCTCGACACGGGCCTTGCATTCCAGATCCAAGACGACTTGCTGAACCTCATCGGTAAAACCGAATCGACCAAGAAGGGATTCCGCGACGACATCACCGAGGGCAAGCGCACGCTAGTCGTTGTGCATGCGCTGCAAAACCTCGAAAACGCCGACCGCGATCGCTTGGTCGAGCTGCTTTCGTCGCACACGAAGGAGCTGGCCGACCTCGACGAGGCCGTCGCGCTCATGAACAAGGCGGGCAGCATCGACTACGCGCGCAACTATGCGGAAAACCTGACGAGCATCGCGAAGAATCGCTTGTGCGGCATACTCGAACCGTCGCCTTCCCGCGATATCCTCATCTCGATGGCTGACTGGTTCGTGAACAGGCTGAGCTAGCAGGTGGCTATGGAAACGATTCAACGCGGAGATACCGGTGCGGCGGTCGAGGACGTCCAACAGCGTCTTTCAATCATCAACCTGCTCGAGGAATCGCGCATCGACGGCATGTTCGGCGAAGAAACCGCTGCGGCCGTGCGCGCGTTCCGCCAGAATGCAAACTTGACCGATGGCGACGATGTCGACGACCCCACCTGGAAGGCGCTCGTCGACGCATCGTACAACCTGGGCGACCGGACGCTGTACCTGCGCATGCCCTACTTCCATGGGCACGATGTGCTGGAGCTTCAGCAGGCGCTTGGCGCCTTGGGCTTCCTCAGCGGCAACCTCGACGGCATCTTCGGAGCCTCGACCGAGTCGGGTGTCCGCAAGTTCCAGCGCAACATGGGCCTGCCTTCCGACGGCATCGTCGGCGCGTACACGTTCGCAGCCATCCGCAACCTCCATCATTCATGGGAGGGGAAGAAGCCCAGCAGCTTGCAGGTCAGCATCGGTTTCGCACGCGCAGCCGACGTGCTCGAGCAGCACGCGCTGTGCCTGTTCGGCACCGACGAGTTCACGCGCGGCGTCGCTTCGCGCATGTCGAACCTGTCGCTTGCCACCAACCCCGCATCGAAGATCGTCAGCGCCGACTCGCTGCTCGTGCGTCCCGACGACGCCATGCTGCTCGTACGCATCGCGCTACCCGGCGACTTCGCGGCCGACGACAACGCCCCCCGCGTCAGCTTCGAGCCAGACGACACGCTGTCCCTTCGCATGCAATCGGCCGTTTCCGTGGCCCAAGGCCGCACGCCGCCGCGACTGACGATCGAGCTGCCGGGCACCATGTGGGAAGATGCCGGTGAAGCGCGCTCGATGCAGCATTACGCCATCACCTTGCTCGACGCATTGTGCGCCGCCCTCGCCAACGAGTAAGCGACGATGCAAAGGCGGGGTCGGGCGCCGGCGCCACATTCCCGACTACTCGCTGAGGGCCTCCGAGGTCTCGAGCCAGGTGAGCTCCAATTCTTCCAGCTGCGCCTTGTAGTCGTCGATTTCATGCTGGATGTCGCCGAGCGCCACGAAATCGGTGGGATCCGCCTCGTGCAGCCGCTGTTCGGCGTCGTCGATGCGCTGTTGCATCGTGGACATCTTGCGTTCGGTCGATTGCAGCGTCTTCTTCAGCGCGCGCAGTTCCTGGTTGCTGAGACCGGCAGCCGGAACGGCTGCCTTTTCGGACGTCGTTCGCGCGGGCGCCTTTTCGCCGGCTGACTCTTCCACCAGCTTCAGGTACTCGTCGATGCCGCCGGGAAGATGCCGCACATGGCCCCCGATCAGCGCGTACTGGTTGTCGGTGACGCGCTCCATCAGATAGCGGTCGTGCGTGACGAGCAGCAACGTGCCCGGCCAACCGTCGAGCAGGTCCTCCACAGCGGCCAGCATGTCGACATCCAGGTCGTTGCCCGGCTCGTCCAAGATCAGCACGTTGGGCTCTTCCAGCAAGATGAGCATCAGGGCCAAACGACGCTTCTGCCCGCCCGACAGGTCCTTCACGGGCTCGTTCATGTCAGCGCTGGTGAAGCCGAGCCTCTCGAGCAGCTGCTTGGGCGTCTGGTCGCGGCCATCTAACATGACGGCATGCCCAAAACGGCCGACCACCTGGCGGATGCGGTCATCCCCCATGGCGTTCAGCTCGTCGAGGTGCTGCGAGAGCACGGCGAACTTGACGGTCTTGCCGATTTTCACGTAACCGCGCGTCGGGCGCAGCTTGCCCTGCACCACGTTCAGCAACGTCGTTTTGCCGGCGCCGTTCTCGCCGACGATGCCGATGCGATCACCTGGCCCGATGAGCCATTCCACATCGCGCAACACGTCGTTTTCGCCGAAGCTCATCGACACGTTCTTCAAGTCGACAACCTGCTTGCCGAGCCGCGTGACGGCCATGCGCTTCAATTCCAGCTCGTTGCGCAACGGCGGCACGTCGGCGATGAGCTCCTGAGCGGCCTTGATGCGGAACTTCTGCTTCGTCGAACGCGCCTGGGCCCCGCGCGAAAGCCAGGCCAACTCGCGGCGCAGCTTGTTTTGGCGGCGCTCCTCGGTCACGCGCGCCACGCGGTCACGCTCGACGCGCTGCATGATGTAAGCGGAAAAGCCGCCTTCGAACGGCTCGATGCGCCGGTCGTGCACTTCCCACATGGTGGCGCACACCTCGTCGAGGAACCAGCGGTCGTGCGTCACCACGAGAAGCGCGCCCTGCCCGTCGCGCCAACGCCCCTTCAGGTGTTGGGCCAGCCAGTTGATGGCGCGCACGTCGAGATGGTTCGTGGGCTCATCGAGCATGAGCACATCCCAGTCGCCCACGAGCAGCCGCGCCAAGTCGACGCGTCTCCTCTGCCCGCCCGAAAGCGTGCCTATGGTGGCATCCCAGGGGATGTCGCCTACGATGCCCGCGATGATGGCACGCGTCTGGGCGTTGGCGGCCCATTCGTATTCGGGCGCGTCGCCGACGATGGCGCGCCCCACGGTGTCTGCGTCGTTCAGCTTGTCAGCCTGCCCAAGCACGCCCACGGTCACGCCGTTCGTGCGAATGGCGCGTCCGCGATCGGGTTGAAGCTCGCCGGCTAGCAGCAACAACAGCGTTGATTTCCCGTCGCCGTTGCGCCCGACGATGCCGATGCGGTCGCCCGCATCCACGCCAAGCGACACCTCGTCGAAGACCGCCTTGCTGGGGAAGTCGATTCCCGCTTTTTCACATCCAAGAAGAAAACCCATGCGTCCATTGTATTGCACATGCCGACAGCAGAGCTGGGAATGTGGCGGCGAGGATCGAGTTCCCGAATCGGACGCTCTGCTCTGAGCCGGACGTCCGGCTCAGAGCAGAGCGTCCGAATTTGGAGGTGGCTTTTACAGGCCCAGGCCGGGGAATATCTGGCGCGTGAACTTGATGAAGTGGAGGAGCATGGAGCTGAGACGGTCGATGCAGCGGTCGCGGAAGGCCATGATGTCGGCCATGAGGTGCGACGGTGCCGTGCGGGCGGTCACGCTGCCGAACGTCAAATCGGAATCGGCCGGCGTGACTTCCCAGCTGTAGCCTTCGTCCCGCGCGCTTTCGGTGCTCGCTTCGGCAATCGCCCAGGCGATGTCGATGAAGCCCCCGTTTTGATCGCCCAGGCCCTCCTGGCCTTCAAACACGTAATTGTCCGGATCCTTCAACGTCGCCCGAGCCGTATAGTGGCCCGCTTCGGTTGCCGATCCGCCTTCAACGGTGAACAGATCGGTTCCCTCAACACCCGTCTGCTCTTTCCCGTTGTAAGCCAGGCCCTTCGCAGGCACGGGCGCGGGCACGATCTTCTTGGTGATTTCGAACATGACCTTTTCCAACAAGCGCCCGGAATGCTTTTCCGTGGCGAGAATCTGCGCCTGGATCCCGTAAACGCCCGCGTTCACAGGCGGCCCCTTGAGAGAATCGCCTGCTTCCGTGAAGAAGGAGAAGGCCACGTCGTCCTTGTCGGAAGCGTGGTAACGAACGACCTTGCCATCGGCGTCGTACGTCACCTCGACGTAGTACTCATCGTCATCCAGCGCCTCGCCGTCGTATTCGCATTTCTGCTTGTCGCCAACGACGACGTCTGCCTGGTACTGGTCGGTCGACGACGGATCGCCTTCCGAAGACTTCGGGTTATTGGATTCGTCAGCCGCAGTAAGGGCGACCTGCGTAGCAGAAGCGCTCTCCTCAGCGTTTTCGGCCCCGGCGTTTTGCGGTTCCTGAGCCGAAGGGGACTCGACGACGTTTCCGGCGTCGCTTTCTTGCGCATATGCTGGATCGGCCGAAAGGGCGAGCGCGAGGGCAAGCGCGCATGCGGCGACAACGGCCGCAGCCAATCCGCGCCGTTGCGCCAGTGGAGTGATCGGCAATTCCCTCGTCTTAGTCACCTCGCGCCTTTTTCCAACTCATTTTGTCAAAGTATAACTGCTCTTCGCACTGTTTAACCAGAGGTTGACGAACTGATGCAAAGCTGTAAGCGGCGATGTGGCGATTTACGCCCCGAGCGAGACCACGTGAATCGGCTCGTATGCAGGGCGTGCGCCCGACAAATCGGAGCGGAACAGCACAACCGACGAGACCGTGCCTTCGGCCAGCTGCGGCATGGGAAGGTCGCCTGTGGTCAGGTCGGCGGCGCGCATGAGCGTGATATGCGGCAAGAACTTCTTCTCGTCGAACGAGAGGCCCTCGGCGCGCAGCTCGCCGCGCACCGATTGCGCCAGCTCCGGCAACGAGCCCGCCTTGCGAAAACCCTGCCACAATGTCGCCTTCGCACGTTTCCCGAAACATCCGAGATCGCCCAGCGACGCCGTGAACGGCGCGAAGGGAGCGCATGCCCGATCGAGCGCCCCGCACGCGCCATCCACCCGAAACCCCTCGACTTCGCCGAGAAACGCCAAGGTGACATGGAGCGAATCGGGCGACACGTAGCGTCCGCGCACGCAACCGCGCAACAGGGCCGATGTCTCGGCAAGCGCATCGAACATCTCGTCTGGCAGTTCCGCAGCAACGAACAACCGCATTCAGCACCTCGTTTCCTGGCGACCGCGTGCTCAGTCGTCGTCCATCTTCCGATGCGCGAGGGCTGCCGCCACCGCGCCGGCAAGGGCGATGACCGCCGCCACGGCGAACACGGTCGGATGGCCGCCGCCGAGTGCAAGAACGCAACCGGACAACAACGTGCAAGAGAACTGTCCCAGGTTGCATGCCGTGGCAAGGGCCCCCATGCGCTTGCCCGAGTTTTCGGGCGTCGAGGTGGAGGCAACCCAGTTCATGAGCACGGGCGTGACGCAGCCCACGCCGATTCCGATGAGCACCGCCCCCACGAGCACAGCCCACAAACCAGGCGCCACCGCCATGAAGACGCAACCCAGCGCCAAGGATACGAAGCACCCGGCCGTGAGCACCGATCGCGGGGTGCGCGCCTGCAGCGGGGCACTTGCGAGCGAGCCGGCGATGTTGGCCAAACCAAATCCGCCCAGGAACAGGCCCGTCACTGCCGAGCTTTCGCCGAAGGCGGTTACGAGATAGGGCATTTTCGAAGGCACCAGGTACGAGATCGTCTGGGAAGCGAACGCCACGACGAGCGAGACCGCCAAGGCCACGCCGGCCACGCGGGCGACTTGACCCATGCCCGTGCTGGTCATCTGCCGCGCGAGCGAGCGATCGGGCTCGCGCACGAACAGCAACGCCAAGACGAGTCCTGCAAGACCCGCAAGGTACACCCAGAACGGCGCCCTCCATCCCATCAGCGCGAGGAACCCGCCGCCCGTCTCGAGCACCAGCACGCTCACGCCCGATGCCGCGCTTTGCCAGCCGTACACCTTCGCGCGCTTCTCCTCGTCGTAATACTCCGCTGCAAGCGCGGCAGAAGCTGCGGCGATACCCGCGATGGCGACGCCCATGATGAAACGCCCGACGAGCAAGGACTCGAGCGTGGGCAAAAACAATCCGGAAAGGCCGCATACCGTGAACACGGCCAGCGAGAGGACGAGCGTGCGCGCCTTCCCGACTCGATCGGCGAGCGCGCCCATGAACAGCCCCGATATGGCCACCGCCAGCGGCGGCAGCGTAATGACGAGCGATATCGCCGTCTCGGAGGCTTGGGGGAACGCTTCGCCCATGGCGGGCAACGCTGGCGACACGGCAGCCCCGCCCATGACGTTGAACATCGCAACGACGACGAGCGTGACGAGCGTTCCCGTGCTTGGCTTGAACGGCTTGCCCGACATATTGCCCTTGTCGTCTGTGTTCCCGTTTTGCAATTGCCCCACCCGCTTAACAGCAATCGAGGAACGCGCCGACCACGCGATTGAACGCGCCCGGGTTTTCAGAGGCAACGAAATGAGAACCCTCGACATACTCGAGCTGCGTGCCGGGGATGCTCTCGGCTATCAGGCGCGTATGCGATTCCTCTATCATGTCGACGGTCCCCGCCACGACGAGAACCGGCATGTTCAGGCCGGCGAGCTGGGCGGGATCGATATGCGGCTCGTCGATCATCAATCGAAGCAGCTCGATTTGCCCTTCATCGTTGGCCGCAACTGCTTGCTCGTATTCCTCGTCGATCTCCCGGCGGGTTTGCTCGGTCAGGCCTTCGGGGAACAGGTTGCCGCCGTTGAGCACGAGGCTTCTCGCGCGCTCCGGATGCGCCAGCGCAAACAGCAGCGCGATGTTTGCCCCATCGGAAAAACCCAGGATGTGGGCTGAAGCGATGCCGAGCTGGCCCATGAAGTCGGCAAGGTCTTGCGCGAACTGGTCGAGCGTGAAGGGCGCCGTGCCGCGAGGCGAGCCGCCATGCCCACGCGAGTCGACGGCGATGACGCGATAACGGTCTTTGAAATGGTCGATTTGGCGGACGAAGTACGTGCCGTCCTCGCCGTTGCCGTGAAGCAAGATGAGCGGATCGCCGCTTCCGTGCTCTGTGTAATGAAGCTTGATATCCATCGGATGCCCGCTTCTTGGCAGCATTCCACCTCATCGGTTCGAGTCCGCGCAGCATGCCCGAACCCGAAGGGCCTACCTTGCCGCAATGCTTTTCTTCCTGGTAGGAGCGGTGGGACTCGAACCCACATTCCCGAAGGAGGCGGATTTTAAGTCCGCTGCGTCTGCCAATTCCGCCACGCTCCCACGGCGTGTACTTTAGCACATCAGCAGCTTGCGCGGCCCTCGTGCCTTTTGTGGAGGAATTGTTATCTGCGGTTTACTTATTGACTGATGCAAAATGTTTCCCTAATATAACTTTTACACGCTGACCCGGCGGTGAAGACCCTCTCGTCTGATCATTCACCGCACCCATAAGGCTGGCGAGGGGCCCCACCCCCTCTCTCCCCTCGCCAGCACATTTGACCAATCGCCGCCTTCGAGCGGCTCTTTTTTTCCGAAATCCAACCGAGAGCACTGCAATCTATGAGGTGTGCTATCATCGTTTTCACCCAACCAAGGAGCGCCTTATGGATAAAGTTTCCATGTCGCACGAGGATTATCTCGAAGCCATAATCATGCTGGGCGGAACGACCAAGAAATCGATTCGCTCAGTCGACATAGCCAACCAAATGGGCGTCTCGAAAGCGTCCGTCAACAAGGCCATCGGCCTGCTGAAGGAAAAAGGGCTTGCAGAGCAGCCCTATTACGGCGACGTCACGCTCACGAAAAAGGGCTATGACTACGGCCGCTCCGTATACAAGCGCCATCGCTACCTGACGGCGTTTTTGTCAAGGGAACTCGGAATCCCCGAGCGCACCGCCGAAAAGGAAGCCTGCCTCATGGAACACGCCATCAGCGACGCCTCCTTCAAGAAGTGGGTTGCCTACATCGACAAGCTGGATATTGTCGATACTGAATAATTCTCTCCTGTTTGCCGATTTTCGCGCACTGGACAGCGTATACGTGTTATGCTGCCATTAGTTCCGCGCATCAAACGAACTAGCTAAACACACCACGATGCTCGAGGGGCGAATCTCTTGACGCGAAAAGAACAAACGACGACAGCTCGCGATCGCAGGCGGCGTAAGCGCGCATCTGAGCGCGCTGACAAGATGTTCGCGCGCCAATTCGCCAGCGAAGCCTCGCGCAACGACGCTCCGGCCGAAGGCGCCCCCCGCCCCGCGCTGTACAAGGGCAAGATGGGATCGAGCCAGCGCCGCAGCGTCCGCATGCAGCAATCTTCTGCCGCCGAGCCCGTATCGGCGAAGATCAATCCCGCCGGATGGTTTTCGAACCTGAACCTGACGCCGCGCACCCTGAAGCTGGGGACGGCGGTGCTGTGCGTCGTCCTGGCGCTCGTGTTCCTGTACACGCCCGCGCAGCAGTACTACCAGGCTCAGCGCGAAAACAGCCGCCTGACGGCGGAATACGCCGTCATCGAGCAGCGCAACGAGGCGCTCAACTCGGTGAACGACACGCTGGCCAGCGATGCCGGCATGGAAGACGCCGTGCGCCAGAAGTACGGCTACATCGTGCAAGGCGAACAGGTCGCCGTCGTGTCCGGCCTTTCCGACCACGTCGTCGGCACCGCACGCGCCGCTGACAACGACTTCCTCGAAGCGAACGTCCTTTCCAGCGCCGTGAAGGCGCCCGAGGAATGGTACACGCCCTTCCTGGACGCGCTCTTTGGTGTACAGTAGACACCGAAGGCAACCCCATTCCTACAACGAGGAGCCATCATGAACACGCGTCCCGGGCGCTATGCCGCCATCGACATCGGCACAGTGACGTGCCGGTTGCTTGTCGCCGACGTCGATAGCACAGGCGGCATCGAGGAACTCCATCGCGATTACGCCATTTGCAACCTCGGCGTGGGCGTGGACATGACAGGACATTTGGAGCCCGAGGCAATCGAGCGGGTTTGCGTCGCAGTCGAGCGCTTCGCCGATGCGCTGAAATCCTTGCAGTCCGCAAAACCCATTTCCGTGCGGACATGCGCCACGTCGGCGTCGCGCGATGCCGACAACGCCTTCGTCTTCAAGGAGAAGATGGCCGCTTTCGGCATTGTGCCCGAGGTCATTCCCGGCGAAGAGGAAGCCACGTTGTCGTTCGCGGGAGCCACGTCGGCGTTTCCCGGCGAGACGGTCGCCGTGGCCGACATCGGCGGCGGATCGACCGAGGTCATCGCCGGATTGGCGGGGGCCGCGCCGGCGCACGCGCACTCGTTCGACATCGGCTGCCGTCGCGTGACCGAGCGCTTCTTCACGCAGGACCCGCCCACGCCCGACGACTGCGCGCTCGCCTGCGCCTGGATTGCCGAGGAGTTCGCGCCTTACATCGCGAAACTGCAAGACGGCGGATTCCTTTCCAACCGCCTGATCGCGGTGGCGGGCACGGCGACGAGCGTCATCTCGATGCGCGAGCAGATGGAGGTCTACGACAGCAACCGCGTGCACGGCTCCGTTGCCACACGCGCCGATGTCGACGCGCTTATCGACCGCATTGCACCGATGACGCTCGCTGAACGCCAGAAAATCGTCGGCCTCGATCCCGGCCGTGCACCCGTCATCCTGGCAGGCCTGCTGATCATGCGCCAGCTTTTGGAAACCGCCGGCCTCGATTCCTTCACAGCCAGCGAGCGCGACATCCTTCACGGCATTATCTTGGGCATGGCGCAGGCTGGCTAAACGCGGCAACGGGCGTAAGCGCCGAAGGCGCTGGCGAAGACGAAACGGCCAACACCCCTTGCGATGCCACATCGTCAGACACGCTTGGTTTCGGACACCCGCGCCGATTGCGTGCTGTTCACCTTGCGCTACCGCCCCAACGGCAGACGACTGTGCGAAAGCGGATGAATTCACCTATACTTGGAGCATTGTTCTTACGAGAAAGGGCGGTTATGGGCGAGAATCGGTATGTGGACACGCGGGGCGCAGTTGCCGAGGCAGTTCCCTTCACGAAGGCGGTCGTCGACGGTTTGGCGCCGGGCGGCGGCTTGTTCGTGCCCGAAACGGTTCCTTCGCTCACGGTCGACGAGATCTGCGACCTGGCCTCGTTGCCCTACGCCCAACGTGCAGCGCGCATCTACCGTGCATTCGACGTCGACCTGACCGACGAGCAGCTTGCCCGCATCACCGGCGAGGCATACGGCGACAACTTCGACACGTCCGAGGTCTGCCCCATCACCTCGCTTGCCGACGGCATCCACATGCTGGAGCTGTGGCACGGCCCCACGAGCGCCTTCAAGGACATGGCGCTGCAATGCCTGCCGCGGTTCTTCAGCGTGTCGGCCGCCGAGCTGCGCAACCGCGGCCAGCTTGGTGATACGCACATGATCTTAGTTGCCACGTCAGGCGACACGGGAAAGGCGGCGCTCGAGGGCTTCCGCGATGTCGACGGCGTCTCGATCGGCGTGATGTACCCCGATGGCGGGGTGAGCGACATCCAATTCAAGCAGATGGCAACCCAGCGCGGCGGCAACGTGACCGTGTGGGGCGTGCGCGGCAACTTCGACGACTGCCAGACCGGCGCGAAGACCGTTTTCAACGACGATGCGTTCGCAGCTAACCTGCACGAGCGCTTCCACGTGGCACTCTCGAGTGCGAACTCCATCAACTGGGGACGCCTGATGCCGCAGATCGTGTACTATGTTTCGGCCTATGCGCAGCTTGTCGCAGCTGGGCAGGTGGAACGCGGCGCGGAAATCGACGTGTGCGTGCCGACCGGAAACTTCGGCAACATACTCGCCGCCTACTACGCACGCCGCATGGGCACGCCGATCCGCCGGCTGTTGTGCGCGTCGAACGAGAACCGCGTGCTGACCGACTTCATCAACACCGGCACCTACGATATCTCCGAGCGGCCGTTCGTGAAGACGCCGTCCCCTTCGATGGACATCCTGGTGTCATCGAACCTCGAACGCCAGCTGTTCGAGTTAACCGGGCGTGATGCCTCCGTCATCAAGGGCTGGATGGCCGACTTGCGCGACAAGCGCGGCTTCAGGGTTGACCACGACACGTTCGCCAAAATGCGCGAGCTGTACGCCGCCGATTCGGTCGACAACGAGGAGTGCCTGCGCACGATCCGCGAGGTGTTCAATGCGCAAGGCTATCTGATGGACCCGCACACGGCAGTCGCGTTCAAGGTGGCCGAGAACCTGCGCGAGGACGGCGTGCCAGTGGTAGTGGCCTCGACGGCGCACTGGGCGAAGTTCGGCAACAACGTGTACCGCGCGTTGCATGGGCTGTCGCTAGCCGACGGGCTTCCGGGCGATGTGGCCGCGCTGACCGGCTGCGAGCTGAACAAGCTCATCGCCGACGAGACGGGCGTTACCGGCATTCCCGCTGGACTGGCCGAACTCGACGAGCTGCCCATCCGCTTCACCGAGGTGATCGACGGCAATGCCGATGCCATCCGCAGCGCTGTTTGCGTTTTTTTGGATGAACAAGCACGATAATCTCAGTTGAGTATTATCTACCAATTGTTATAATTACCTTGCCTTTTGGCGCGCCCATCAGCAAAACGAGATGTCCATCGCCCTGATTAGGCCGATGGACAGAGGAAACGAGGTCATCATGGCAAAGAGCAAGGCTCGCAAGCTGACGCCGATCATCCGCTTGGCTATCAAATGCGAGGAGGCGGATAGCAATTCCCAATTCGGACGTGGCGTGGCGAATCTGTGCCAGGGCGTGCGCGAACTGGGGTCGCTGAACGCGGCTGCCAAGGACATGAAGATGGCCTACAGCAAGGCGTGGCGCATCATCAAGGAAACCGAGGCGGCGCTCGGCATGCAGCTGCTCGACCGCGACGGCGCCCACGGCTCCACGCTGACCGAAGAGGGCAACAAGCTGCTCGACACGTACCTGGAAATCGACGCCAAGCTGCAGAAGGTCGCCGAACAGGAATTCGCCAAGCGCTTCAAGTAGCCTGCGCTGACACGAGGTCGACCGTGCAAGTCCACGATGTGAGGCCGGAGCGTTCGCGCTCCGGCTTTATCTTTATGACGAACGAGGGAGGGGCGCCGCCGGAGGCGACAGCCGCCTGATCGGAGGCAGAGGCTGCAGCAGACGCGCTTTCGAAAGCAGTCGTTTGCGCAGGAATGGATGGGCTTTCGAGTTCATCACCCGTGAAATCATGGAGGCAACCATAGCAGGTTGGCGCATCGTCGAATGCGAGCGACTGGCAGATGGGACATTGCTTCATTCTGGGCTCCTCTTGAATTCGTCTTGCATGCGGTCGCCGGGGACGAACCAGCGAGAATCGGCGGTGAAACGCTCGAGGGTGGCGACGGCTTCACGGTTCTTCAGGCGATGGCAAGGGGCTACGTTGCGATGCGCCTCGATGACCGTGCCGTCGGCGGCAACGAACGCCACGTCTATCGGCCCCTTCATTCCGAACGTGTGGATGTCGTGGCATGGCACGAGCATGAGCACGCCTGCAAACCCCGGCCGACCGAACAACCCGAGCAAGCGCGATCGCATCGTGCTGGCGATTTCCAATTCCATGACCTTCCCTTCCATTCAACTTGGACGCTTGCCTCAGAGGTGGACGTCTGCCTCTGAGGCAAGCGTCCAATTTCATTGAGCGGCTTGCGCGCATCTGAAAACGACGCTGGTGTGCGAGCCGACGGGTGTGCACGTTGCAAGCGCCCACGTGCAAGCACCCGCTTGCCGCACGAACGTGGCGCCTTCGACGTCGCCAAGCGGGACGGCGGTCCAGCCGCGCGCTTCCATGTGGGCGATTAGCGAAGCAAGCACGTCATCACCTGCATCGTCGACGAGATATCCCACGGTCGAGATGCCGTCGGTTCGCACGTCGCGGGCATCGGGTAGAAAGCCGATGTCACGCTGGAACCATGCGGGCACATCCGCCTCCCCGCTCGCCCGCGCCATGTCCTCGAGCAAGCTCGCCATCGAGTCGATGTCGCCCGCATGCGAGAGCGCTTGTGCGTGGACGCCTGCAAAAGGAGGGGCTGTTGTTTCGGCAGCGGGAGCCTTGCCGATGAAGGCGCCCGACACGGGAACGGAAACGATCAGCGCGGCAACCACCAGAAGCGCGCTGGCAAGACGACGGCGCATGATGGCTTCGCGTGCTCTTTCGCTCATACGATCACCCCTGGCTTGTACACGTCGACCACATAGCTCGTCGTGTGCGATAACATCGGCAACGCCACCCCGAACACCTCAGAGCGCAAGCCCATGCCGAACAATGTCGGGTGAAACGAAAGCGTGGCGCTGAATTGCTCGCAATCGAAACCGACTGACCCGCACGACACGCTGACATCGAGGTTGTCGGCATCGAGCGCCGAGCGGATGTCCTGCTCGACGAGAGCGCAGCTCTGTCCCGGACCTTGCCCGTAGGCAGGCGCTGCCGCATGCACGCGCACAGCCTCATGGGCCACGCGGTCGAACACGGCGCATTCCGCGAAGAACGTGAGCGCGTTCGCCGCAATGACGGCGACGACTATCAGGACGGGCATCGCCACTGCCAGCTCGACAGTCATCTGCCCCTTTTCGAAGCGTTTGCACCTCATTCCCATACGCGCACCCCCGTCGTCTCGACATAGAACGATCGCAGCTGATCGAACACGCTCTGAACAACGCCTAGCCCCTGGCTCTTGACCGCATCGGGCAAAGGGATGGTGATGGGAATGGACGGCCCGCCATCGCCGAGCAGCTCGATAGACGCGATTTGCACCGAATCGCCCAGCCCCTCGATGCTGGTCACCGCCATCCGCTCCGCCTCGGTGAGCAGCGACGAGAACAAATCTGTCGACATGAGCGGGTGGGCGACGATGCGTTGTTTCACCGACAGGTAACCCGATGCAAACGAGCCCTCGCCCTTTGCGGCAACATGTGCCGAGTTCACGAGCACCGGCTTTAAGGCGCCGACTTCGGCAGGTTGCAACCCCATGTCTTTAATAGTGCCTTTCAGCTTGTCAGCCGCCCATGTGCCCAGACCGCTGGCGCCTACAAGCGGCAGGCCGTTCAGCCCGTGCTCTATGGCTCCTGTCACGGCATCTTGGCCATCGGCGTAGGCCTTGAGCAGCCACGACCATGCATCCAGCACGATGCCCGCAGCTCCAACAACAACGCCACCGTTTTCCCGAAGGCCATCGAGCGCCGAGTTCAGGGCGGTACGCCCCTCGGCCGATCCCTCGTCGACGAGCGTGGCGGCAGACACGGCGGCGCGGGGCCCGAGCGTGCCCGAAGTCACGAAACCGCTTGCAAATCCGCCGGCAGTCGAGGTAGAGCCCGCGTTCACAACGAAGGCAATGGCTCCAAAACGCCCGGGAGGACTCGCCTCGATGCGCTTGCCCGCCGTCTTCTTGAGCACGTCACGCAATTTGCCGAACAGGCCGCCCGCCCTTTCTTTCACCTCGGCCTTGGGACCGTCGGCCCGTCGGCGCGCATCCTCGTAGACATCCGCCTCGTCCGCGACCGCCTCGTAGTGGTACTCGAAACCGTTGTCGATGGACGATGATGCCGCAGCCACCCTTCCCATGCTGGCAGCCGTAAACCCGCAGGTCGGGCATGTTTCGAAATCGCCGGCTTCCATCTCCTGGATCGACCCGAGCGAAAGCGACGACGCCTCGGGGCAACCCGGCCACGCATGCATGACGGACTTGCCCGATTTCGCCGTGGTCACTGGATAGATCGGATCGGTGTAGAGCGTGGTGAGGCGCATTTGGGCCGTGTTGCTGGGCACGTGAGGAAAGTTCGCCTCGAACGAATCGCCTGTTTCATGGACATAGGCGCCCTTCAGCTCTTCGGTGACGTATTGGTAGAAATGGGCTCTCAATGCCGAGCGCGCTTGCTCTTCGATGGAGTAATCGGCAGGGGCCTCCCCGGCAAGGCGCGTGTGGTAGTACGCCTTCGCGCGGTTGAGCGCCACCGAGAACGTCCAGGCGTCGATGGAGGTGTACAACGGGTTGCTCGAGCCTTCCATGCCCGCCAGATTCAACGCCCGCTCGTACATGCAGTAAGCGGGGTTATCGCCGCAATCGCGTTTGAACGCCCGTTCCTTCGACCGGTTCGCCTCTTCAGCTGCCTCTTCGGCCTCCTTCGCCTTCTGGCGGATGTCTTCGGCTTGATCGTCGATGTCGTCGAGCAGCTGGTCTGCCCCATCATCAGCTGAAACCCCGATGCTTTCACCCTTTGCGGGAACGAGCACGGCAACGCCCAAATACTGCGCCCCCGATGAATCGCCGTTATTCGCCGCAGCCACGCTCGCCGCGCATGCTGCAGCGAAGAACGGGAGCGCTTCCTGCAGCTTGTTCAACGCGGCTGCAGCGCGGTCGGCGAACTTGTTGCGCATCTCGATGAGCTGACGGCCCGCCTTGATGAGCCCTTCGGACAACGTGGCCGTGACAGGCGTGCAAAGCGCCGCAATGCCAAGGCCGCATGCCGTGGCACCCGCAAGCGAAAGCGACAAAACGACGGCATCGCAAAAGCGCACGACGAGCATGAACTCGGCTACCTGGTTCTCGGCGGAGAGCGCAGCTGCATCGGCGACATCCTGCACTTCTGCCGATGCCGAATTGATCCGATACACCTGCGCCGCCGTAAACACGAGCGTAAGCGTGATGAGCAGCGAGAGCACCATGCCCGTCGTCGTGAGCCCCTGCTCATCGCGAAACAGATCACCATTGCGAATGCGGCACATCATGATGCCCACGCCCCGATCCACGACGAAGGAGCCAACCCGAGTTCCGATGACGCAACCCAGCTCGGCTGCGTCGGCATGGTCACGCTCTCCTCGATTTCCAGATTCCCGCGCCCGTTCGTCAGCCCGAGCAGTCTGGCGCCTGCGTCGAGCAGGGGAAGCGGCCGCAGCTCGTTGCCGATGCGCACGGTGACCGTTTGCACCATCTCGTCACCGGACAGCTCGATTTCCCAGCTGCATCCGCCGCCGTGCACGTGAAAGCAATCATGCTGGGGGACAGCCGCCAGCCGATGCCTGATGAACGCCTCGCAGCTTCCACCCATATCGCCCGACGCCGTTGCCAGCAAACGGCACCCTTCCGCCGCCGCACCGCCCATAACAAGCCGGTCGTACAGCACGATCCCCGGCTGCAGCAGCATGAGCATGGCCAAGAACAGCACCGGCAGCACCACCGCTGCCTCCACCGAGCCCTGCCCCCGCTCGTCTCGAATCAGATTCATATGCCTCCCTCCCAAAGTTGGACGTTTGGCGCGAAGCAAAACTTCCGATCACGGCAATGCACACACGGCAGCCCCTGCTGGGAGGGCCACCCGCCCAGCAGGGGCGGACAAATCAGTAAAGGAACACATCCACGATGGTCACCGGCGCAACAGCCTGGATGTGATGGGAGGCGACGGCGAGGGCATGCTGAACCAGCAGCCCATCGCCGAGCACCCTCCAAAGCGCCATGAGCGCGACGGTGACAGCAAGAAAGCCCACGGCAATGACCGCGAACTCCACCGTCGCCTGGCCGCTTCGGCTTAATAGACGCCCTATAACCCGTTGATTCCATCCGCGATGGCGTTCCAGAGTTGCTCGAGCTTGGGGCGGAAGACCATAATCGCCAGGATTGCGATGACCACGAGCACTCCGACGAGGATCGCGTACTCCGTCGTGCCCTGACCGGCCTCTGAGCGCAACACCGCGCGAACACGCGAGGCCGCCTTCACGCAACCGCGTGTCGATGCCCGATTGACTGATTCCCACGTTTTCGACCAGATAGCCATGTTCTACAACCTTTCTCTTCGCCCAGCGCATCCTGCGCTCCTTTCATCTAAAACCGCCTGCCAGCTCGAGAAATACCGGCCCCATGACCAGCAAGAGCATGGCTGGAAGGATGAGCGTGCCGGTCGGCAGCATCATCTTCACGGGCGCCTTCGCGACGCGCTCGCCCAAAGCGGTTCGATAGGCGGCGCGCGACTGAGCTGCAGCTTCTTCAAGCAAGTCGGATAGGGCCGAACCGAATCGCAGGCTGCGCACGATGCTGTCCACGATGCGGGAAAGCTCGTTGCAGTCGTATGAGGCAGCCAGCTCGCGCAGCGCTTCCTCGCGCGTGGTCAGCCCGAGCGACCAGCGCCGATGCGTTTTCGCGCACGATCGCGCGAACTCGCTTGCAAAATGAGAGCCATACAGCTCGAAGCTGCGATCGAACGTAAGGCCGCTGCGCAACCCCAAAGCCACAACCTCGAGCATTTCCGACAAGTGCCGTTCGGCACCCACTGCCCGATTGCGGCGCGCAGCTTCGACATCGCGCGGGAGGGCGCAACGTCCGTAGAGCGCGCCGGCAACCGCCAGAAGCACGGCGAGTTCCGCAGAAAACAGCAAGCCGATCAACAGCCCGGCAATCCCGCCGACTATGGTCAGCCGCGTGCACGCCTCGCAGTAGGCCGACACCGTCACGTCCTTCGCGCAACCCGCTGCCAGCGCTCGCTCTTTGTAACGGGCGCCAACGCGTGTCTGACCGGCACGTCTGTTGCGCACGCTGGGCGTGATCGGCTCGGTAGCGCCCGTGAACAGCCGCTGGTTGAGCGCCTCTGCGTATCGCAGCGCCAATCCGCGCATGTCTGAGGGTGCGGCGATGAGCCTCGAGCCCCGCGGCACCGTGCCCAACGCAGCCAGACGCCTCTGCTGACGCATGCGACGCGCATGCCAAGACCGCACGGCAAAGGTGACGGCAGCGCCGGCGGTGCCGCATGCAACGAAGGCGATTGCAAGATGGAGGGGGCTCATGAAACCCCCTCCACCGCAAGTGCCCGGCGCACGAGGACGATGCCCACGACCTGCATGGCAATGGCGACCGCCAACAGCGCGTAGCCGATCGGGCCAGAAAAGAACGGCATGAGGAAATCGGGGCTCGCCAGCGAGAAGGCGGCCACGAGCACGAACGGCATGACGACGACGACCCGCGCCGATAGCTTGGCCTGGGCGGTCTGCACCCGCAACGTGCGGCGCAAGGCAAGCTCTCCTTTCACGGTGTCAGTCGCCGCGTCGAGTACCTGCTTCATGGCGCCGCCCGACTGATGTTGCACATCGAGCGCAACGGCGACGAAAGCCAGCTCCGAGGCATGGGCGCCATCGCGCAATTCGGAAAGGGCGCGCTCGGCACTTCCGCCCACTTCAAGCACATGGGCGCTACGCGCAAACGTCTCGCCCAAAGGGCCAGGTGTTTCGCCTGCAACCTGATTGAATGTCTGCAACAAGGTGAACCCCGAGCTCAGGCAGGCTGCCATCGACTCAAGCGCTTCCGGTACCGCCTCGCGCACAGCTTCCTGGCGCTTGTCGCGCGCGTTGCCGGCGAGCACCGCCGCAACTGCGCACAGACACGCAAGGGTCGCCAAAGCGGCAATGGGACTAGCCGTGACGATGCCGACTACCAGCGAAAGCGCTGTGAAGGCGACGAGCACGACCGACCCTGCGGACGTGTGCGAAGAAGCCCAGCCGCGCGCTGCGAAGAATGCCACTACCTCGTCGAGGACGCGCGCGATGGCTGCATGACGCGATAAGGCGTTGACAAGGGGAAACACAAACGGGAATCCGTTGCGCACCCGCCAGGCAACCAACCCGGCAAGCGACATCTCGTCACCCTGGGCCGCCATGGCGCCACGACGGCGACGCAACGTGATGGCGCCGGCTTGCACGCCCGCGAACAAGCAGGCGAACGATGCAGCGACGCCGATCAATCCAACGAACACGCGTGCTTCCACGAGGCCACCTCCTCCGCCTCTGCAATCCCCATCAGGGGCAGCTCTTCAATCCAATCGGGAACAGACACCCACTCTCCCGACTCTCGCCCCAGCCCGCGCTGGTACAGCGGTAGCGCATGGCAGCGCCCGTCGTCGCGGTCGAACGCCAGCGAGACGACGTCCGAGACGAAGCGCGATCCGTCGAGCGACCTTCGCGTTTGAACGACCAGCTCGATTGCGCTCGCGATATTCGCCTCGATCACATCGACGGGAAGCTCGGCCACGTAACGCACCATCGTCGTGAGGCGCGATATCGACTCTGTCGGCGAGTTCGCATGCAAGGTTGTCAGCGAGCCTTCGTGCCCGGTGTTCATGGCGGTCAGCATATCGAGCGCCTCTTCGCCGCGGCACTCGCCGACCACGATGCGGTCGGGGCGCATGCGCAGCGCGTTGATGACGAGCTGGCGTATCGTGACCTCGCCGGTGCCCTCGGCGTTTTGCGGCCGGGCTTCCAGGCGGGCCACATCGGGATGGTTGAAGAACCGGAGCTCGGCCGAGTCCTCGATGGTGACGATGCGTTCATCGACGGGGATCTCGTAGGACAAGGCATTCAGCAACGTGGTTTTTCCCGACCCTGTTCCGCCGACGACCGCAATGCTCTTGCGCGCGCGAACAGCCCAAGCCAGAAACACGCGGACACCGGCTTCGACCAGCTTCGCCGTTAATACGCCCGCCAGCACCACGCCCAGCGCCGGAAACAGCAATATCAGAAACCGGGCCAGCTTCGGCTTCACCGCCGCGGTGATGGACGCGAACAGCAGGGGCGTCCACACCAGAAAGAAGGGGATGTTCCGCCACCAGATCAAGCCTCGTCCGCCTCCTTCGCCAGCATCGCGATTTCGTCGATGTTCAGGGTGTGATAGCGCCGGTACAGCCGCACCGTCAGCGCCAGCATGATGGCCGTGGAGCTGACCGACACCACGATGCCCGTCAGCACCAGCCCCGCCGGCAGCGGGTTGACGAACTGGGTGACGCTGGGCGCGGGCGTCTCGGCGGCCATGATGGGCGAAACCCTGCCCCGGATGTAGCCGTAGGAGGCCAGGAACAGGTAGATGGCGCTGTCCATCATCGAAAAGCCGATGATCTTCTTGATCATGTTCCGGTTCAGCAGCAGGTTGGAGAAGCCTATGCCGAACAGTATCAGCGCGGCGATCTCCTCGAAGTGATCCATCAGCGCGTGCAGCATCACAGGTCCCCCTTCCTGAACAGCGTGTACAGCACGTACATCGTGCAGGCCACCACAAGCCCCACGGCGATGCTCAGCGGCATCAGCAGCCCGCCGGAGAATATCGCCCCGAAGCGGCCCGTGCCGATGCCGTTGTCGATGCCGTTGGCCCCGGTGAAGAATATGAAGCCCTTGCTGAGGGCATAGAACACCAGCGCCGCGGTGGTCAGCCGGCGGAAGGTGCCGTAATGGAAGAAGCGCTCGGTCTTTTTGAAGCCGAAGGCCAGCAGATACAGTATCAGCCCCGCGCCCAGCACCGTGCCGCCGGAGAAGCCGCCGCCCGGGGAGAGATGGCCGTTGAGCAGTATGTA